>DATBRX010000048.1:0-5778 GCA_036560085.1 Candidatus Limnocylindrales bacterium | reverse complement strand
AGGCGGCGAGCTAGGTCGGGCTGTTCGCTCAGGAGCGCCGGCGCAGGAACGCCGGGATGTCGAGGTCCTCGACCTCCTGCTGCGGCCCGCGCCGCAGGTCGTTGCCCGACGTCCGGGACGAAGCCGTGGCTGCGGCCGGCTCGCGGGCGGGCAGCGAGTCACCGTTGCCGTTCGTCGAGATGGGAATGGCCGCCGCGATGCGCTGGTCGAGCTGCTGCTCCCGCTCGCGCGAGCGCAGCACCTGCGCCATCTCCGTCACCTGGGCGTGCGTCTGCTCGCGCCGGCGCGTGTTGTCGAAGCCGGTGGCGATGACCGTGATCGCGATCTCGTCGCCCATCCGCTCGTCGATGACCGTGCCGAAGATGATGTTCGCCTCAGGATCGGCCGTCGCCTTGACGATCTCCGCCGCTTCATCGACCTCAAAGAGGCTCAGGCTCGAGCCGCCGGTGACGTTGAACAGCACGCCCTGCGCGCCGCTGATGTTGACCTCGAGCAGCGGGCTGCTGATGGCGTCGCGCGCCGCTTGCGCGGCACGGCCCTCGCCGCTCGCACGCCCGATGCCCATCAACGCGGAGCCGGCGTCCTTCATGACCGTGCGCACGTCGGCGAAGTCGAGGTTGATCAGGCCGGGCACGGTGATCAGGTCGCTGATGCCCTGGACCCCCTGGCGCAACACGTCGTCGACGACGCGGAAGGCGTCGAGGATGGACGTCTCCTTGCTGACGACGTCGCGCAGGCGGTCGTTGGGGATGGTGATCAGCGTGTCGACCTTGTCGCGCAGCGCGTCCGTGCCCTTCTCGGCGTTGAGGCGCCGCCGCGCGCCCTCAAAGCCGAATGGCTTGGTGACGACGCCGATGGTCAGCGCCCCCAGGTCACGCGCAATCTCGGCGATGACCGGTGCCGCGCCGGAGCCGGTCCCACCACCCATGCCGGCGGTGATGAAGACCATGTCCGAGTCCTTGAGCGCTTCGAAGATCTTCTCGGCATCTTCCTCGGCCGCGCGCTGGCCGATGCCGGGGTCGCCGCCGGCGCCAAGGCCGCGCGTGATCTTGTCGCCGATGCGGATCTTGTGCGGCGCATCCGACTGGAGGAGCGCCTGGGCGTCGGTGTTGACGGAGATGAACTCAACACCCATCAGCTCTGCCCGGATCATCCGGTTAACGGCGTTGGAGCCGCCGCCTCCGATACCGATCACTCGGATGAGAGCGAAGTTCTCGGAGTCGGACCTCAACGGCATGTCGACCAATCCCCTTCTACCAACTCTAAGTGACAGTGCCGACCTGGCGCGGGCCCCGACGCCATGGTTAAGAACGGCTGGCCGAGTATAGCCGCGCCACCCTCCCGCGAGGCTCGCTGAAATGGCCACGGCAAGATCTAATTTCGGACCGTGTGTGGACGGCCTGTGGAAAGTCTGGTCAGCCCGCGATGAAGGTCAGCGTGACCCTGCGTGTGGCGTTGTCCGGGTTGGGATCGAGCAGCGCGATCGATTGCCAGGTGCCCAGCTGCAGCTCGCCGCCGACGACCGGGATGGTGATGCTCGGGGGCACGAGCAGCGGCAGGACGTGATCCGCGCCGTGGCCGGGCGAGCCATGAGCGTGGCGCCAGCGATCGTCGCGCGGCAGCAGCCGGTCGAGTGCGTCCATCAGGTCGATGTCGGAACCACTGCCGAGCTCCATGACGACCAAGCCGCATGTTGCGTGAGGCACGAACACATTGAGCAGGCCGTCGCCTTCGCCGGAGACGAATGCGGCGCACTCGCGGGTAATCTCGAACAAGCCGCGCCGCGAACCCGTTTGGACGGCGATCTCGATCCGCTTCACTGCGCGTGATGCGCGTGGCGCATCATCCAAAGCCGATTCGCGCAGCAAAGTCGCCGCAGAATGGCGATTCGGGTGGCGTTGGCCAGGGAAAGGCCGACGTTTGAGCCGCTGCGCGCATCACGCCTGCACGGAGAGGTTTGCCCCGGCGCTCAGGGAAGGAGGCCGCGGGCCCAGTCGCGCATGCGGCCCAACATGCCCGGGCCGGGTGTTGACTCGTACGAGCGCGACTCGTCGCCGTGGATCGTCTGGGCACCCCAGATGAGCAAGCCGAGCGACGTCGAGTAGGCCGGCGTGAGGAGGTGATCGGTCAGGCCCGATACGCCGGTCGGGCCGGCGACGCGGACCGGCATCTGGAGCACTTCCCGGCCAAGGCGCGCGGCGCCCGCCAGCTGCGCGGCGCCACCGGTCAGCACGAGCCCCGCCGGTAGCATCCCGCCGCTGCCGGCCTTTTCGATCTGCTCGCCGATCTTCTCGAAGACCTCGCGCATACGCGCCTCGATGATCAGCGCGAGCTCGTAGCGCGAGGCGCTCGACGCATCGCCCTCACCGATGCCCGCCACGTCGACCTGCTCGTCCTTCTCGACGCCGTTCGGGTCGGCGGTGCCGACGCGGACCTTGAGGTCCTCCGCCGCGGCGAGTGATGTCTTCAGGCCGATGGCGATGTCGTTCGTCACGTTGTTGCCGCCCAGCGGCAGCACGGCTGTGTGAAAGGGCGAGCCCTCCATGTACAGCGCGAGGTCCAGCGTGCCCGCGCCGAAGTCGGCGACCGCCACGCCAAGCTCACGCTCGGTTTCGGTCAGGACCGCGTCCGCTGAGGCGAGCGCTGCCGCCACGAGCTCGTCGATCTTGATCTCCGCGCGGCCGACGCACTTGGTCAGGTTCTGGATCGCGGTGCCGCTGCCGTGGACGATGTGGGTCTCCACCTCGAGCCGCACGGCGCTCATGCCGAGCGGATCCTTGACGCCCTCCTGGCCGTCGACCACGAAGCCGCGCGGCAGGACATGCAGCACCTCGCGATTCGACGGGATGGTGACCGCGCGAGCCACCTCCGTGGCGCGATCGATGTCCTCGCGCGTGACTTCGCGTCGTGGCCCGCTCACGGCGACCGCGCCACGCGAGTTCATCGACTCGACGTGGTTGCCGCCGATGCCCACGATGGCCGATTCGATGCGGTAGCCGGACAGCCGCTCCGCCGCCTCGCGCGCCGCGGCGATCGACGAGACGGTCTGGTCGATGTTGACGACTACGCCCTTCTTGATGCCCGACGAAGGGACCGCGCCCTTGCCGATAACGGTCACCGCGCCGTCGCGCGTCACCTCGCCGATGAGCGCCACGACCTTATTCGTGCCCACGTCAAGCGCTACCAGCACGGCCTCTCGTTCCACGGGCGCCATTCTCTCCTAACTGGGCCGCGGCAGATACGTGCCGCAGCGATCGCCTTCCGGCGCGAGGTAGATCGTGTCCATCTGCTCCTCGCCGCTGGCCAGGAGACCGCGCAGGCACTGGACCTGCTGGGCGATGAGCGTGGGTGGGCGGAGCGTCGGGGTGTAGAAGCCAAAGACCGCACGCCAGCCATATGGCCCGGCCGTTACCACGAAACCGTTGGTGTCATCGGCGCTGAACGCGAGCTCCGTCGCCGCGGAGCCAACCAACGCAGGCGTGAGCGCACCGATCTGGAGCATGGCCTGCGCTTCGGCCGGATCGATGCCCACGCCGACCTCGAACGGGATGCCCAGCTCCACCCGGCGGTCGTCGATCAACGGCAGGTCGGGCAGCGGCGGGGCAGTTGCGGGGCGCTGCTCCAGGACCACGCCCTCGCCATCCAACAGGTACGTCGCGCCACGGTGGGCCACGCGCAGGACCGCCGTCCGCTCGGTGATGGTGACGACCAGCCGATGCGGCAGCACAACCCGCACGTCGGCATCGGCGACGCTCGGCAGGTCGAGCAGCCGCCGGCGCATGTCTGTGGTGCGCAGCAGGAACACGTTGTTGCCCCCAGTGTCAGCCAGCGCCAGCGCCTCTGTCACAGCGGCTGCGTCGGTGTAGCCAAGGCCGCTGACCTCGACGTCACCAGTGGCGCCCGACGCCCCAAGGTTGAAGCGACCGTCGGTCACGAGCGAAAAGACGGCGCCGGCGCTCAACACGATCAGCAGCAAGCCGGCAATCCGGGCGCGGTTGAAGACGCCCAGCCAGGATGGGGCGCGGCCGCTGTCAACGGCGCGTGGTCGGCGCATGGGCCGCGCGGCGCGGCGGGTCATGAATTGCGCGCGAGCGCCGCCTCGATGAGCATGCTGCACAGCTCGCCAAACTCGATACCTGCGACACGGGCGGCCTTGGGCAACAGGCTGTTGGCGGTCATGCCCGGGATGGTGTTGACCTCCAGGGCAACGACGCGGCCTTCAGCGGTCGCGATGAGGTCGGTCCGCGACATATCGCGACAGCCAAGGGCGTTGTGGGCGTCCATCGCCATCTGCTGGACGCGCGCCGCGAGCTCAGCGCTGATGCGCGCCGGGCAGATCTCGTCGGTCAGCGCCGGGTCGTACTTGGCGCGGTAGTCGAAGAACTCGGCCTTGGTCGCGATCTCGATGACAGGCAGCGCGCGCAGGCTGGGCCCATTGCCGATCACTCCGACCGTCAGCTCGGTGCCAAGCAGGCGCTCCTCGACCATCACGCGATCGTCGAGTGCGAAGCCCTGCTCGATTGCGGGCAGGAGCTGCTCCGTGGCGTCGACCATGACGACGCCAACACTCGAGCCTTGCCTCACCGGTTTGACGACGAGTGGAAAGCCGAGAGCTTCCGCCCGCGCGAGGGTTGACTCTCGTTCCTCGGGCCACCCCGTCCGGCTGACCACGATGCCCGCAGGCACTTCTATGCCATGCGCCGCGAGGACGGTCTTGGCCATCACCTTGTCCATCGCCAGCGCCGACGCGAGAACGCCCGACCCCACATAGGGAATGCCGAGCAGCTCGAGCATGCCCTGGATCGTCCCGTCTTCGCCCCACTGGCCGTGGATCGCGACGAAGACCACGTCGAGCCGGCGCTGCTCATTGCCCGCCGGCACGAGCGCGGAGTTGGCACCGACGAGACCGGTGGAACCCTTGACTATCCGCTCCTGGAGGGCGGCGGGCAGCTCGCGCCGATCACGCTCGGGCAGCTCCTCGATGACTCCGGAGTGCTCCGCCAGGGCGCGCGCATGGGCGCGCTGCTCGTCGGTCAGCGCGGCGTTGCCCGCCATCAGCGCGAGTGGGTCGATGAGCGTCACGTCGTAGCGATCGGCCGGTAGGTGGGACGCGATCTCGATGCCCGTGGCGAGCGAGATCTCGCGCTCGCTCGACGCGCCACCGGCGAGGACCCCTACCCTGACGCGCCCTGTATCGGTCACGCGGTTGCCTCCCAGCCCGACCAGTCACCGGCAAACACGATCTCGAAGACGAGCTCGATGCCGCGTTCGCGACGCACCGTCGCCTGGATCTGTTCGGCCAGGCGGCGCACGTCCGCGGCCGTGCCGCGTTCGTCGTTAACGATGAAGTTGGCGTGCTTCTCGCTCACTGTCGCGCCACCGATGCGCGCGCCCTTCAGGCCAAGCTCGTCGATGATCCGGCCCGCCGAATCACCCTCGGGGTTGCGGAAGACGCTGCCCGCCGAGGGCATTCCCAGCGGCTGGTGCGACTGGCGCCAGCGCCTGATCTCATCGAGCCGCCCGGCGACGACCGCCGGGTCGGCCGGCTCCAGCTCGAAGGTTGCCCAGGTCACGACATCGGGCGCGCCGAAGGGCACGTCCTTGAGGACGCTGTCGCGATACCTGAGAACCAGGTGTTCGCGGCTGAGGGTCACCTCGCCATCCGCCCGCAGCACGCCAGCCTCCACGATGACGGCGCGGACATCCGATTCATGCGCGCCGGCGTTGGCCCACACCGCTCCCCCGATCGTCCCCGGGATCGCCAGCCCGAACTCCAGC
>DATBRX010000047.1:0-1966 GCA_036560085.1 Candidatus Limnocylindrales bacterium | reverse complement strand
GCTCGACGAGGAACCTGTCTCGTGACAGTTGAGTACTCGGTCAAGGACCGGGTTGCGACCGTCCGGCTCAACCGGCCGGAGGTCTTCAACGCGCTGAACCGGGAAACGCTGGAGTCGATCCGGGATTCATTCCGGAAGGCTTCGGCCGATCACTCGGTGGGCGTCGTCGTACTCACGGGGACGGGCGACAAGGCGTTCTGCACCGGCGCGGACCTCGACGAGCAGCAGGCCTTCCTCGCGCGGCCGAATGACTACTGGGATTGGATGGGCCGCTTCATCGAGGCCATCGAATCGATCAAGGACTGCGCCAAGCCCGTCGTCGCGCGGCTCAACGGCATGGTCGTGGGCGGCGGCAACGAGCTGAACATCGCGTGCGACCTGGCAGTCGCGGCCGACGATGTCGTATTGCGCCATGTCGGCCCGTCGCGCGGCTCGTTGCCGGCGGGCGGCGCGACGCAGTGGATGCCGCTGTTAGTTGGGGATCGCCGCGCCCGCGAGGTGCTGCTGCTCAACCGCCCCGTGCCCGCGGCCACGGCGTTGGAGTGGGGCTGGATCAACCGCGTCGTGCCCCGGACCGAGTTGGATGCCGCGGTCGCCGATTACTGCCGCGAGCTACTCGACAAGATGCCCGAGATCGTTCGCGCGACGCGCGTCCAGCTCAACTACTGGAAGTCGCAGGCGTGGGCGGGGACCGTGCAGATGGCGCGCGAGTGGCTCACCGTTCATGCCGCCTCGGCTGAGGTCGCGGAAGGTCTGGCGTCGTTCCACGAGAAGCGGCCGCCCGACTACGAGAAGCTGCGGACCGACATCGAGGAGGCCGGCAGATGACTTCCGATCCGACCGAACGCACCGGCCAGAAGCCACGGATCAAGGTCGAACCACAGGGCGACCACCCCGGCGTCGTGCTGGTGACGCTCGATCGGCCCGAGGTGCTCAACGCGCTCGACTACCAGACCATGGGCGAGCTGACCGATGCACTGGAGAAGCTGGACACCGATGAATCGGTGCGCTGCGTCGTCATCACGGGGGCGGGCGAGCGGGCGTTCGCCGCTGGGGCGGACATCAAGGAGATGGCGCCCGCGACTCCCGTGACCATGTCCGTCGCGAACAACTTCGCGCGCTGGGAGCGGCTGCGTCGCGTGCGCGTCCCGCTGATCGCCGCGGTGCGCGGCTTCGCCCTGGGTGGCGGCTGCGAGCTGGCGATGGCGTGTGACATGGTCGTGGCGTCTGACGACTCCCAGTTCGGCCAGCCGGAGATCAAGCTCGGCATCATGCCCGGCGCGGGCGGGACGCAGCGCTTGACGCACGCCCTGGGCAAGGCGAAGGCAATGGAGCTGATCCTGACGGGGCGCAACATCGGTGCCGCGGAGGCGCTGGAGCGCGGCCTCGTCTCGCAGGTCGTGGCCCGCGAAGAGACGCTCAACACCGCCCTTGCACTTGCCGACGAGGTCGCCTCCATGCCGCCGCTCGCCGTGAGGGCGGCCAAGGAATCAGTCAACCGTGCCGACGAGCTATCCCTGGAAGCGGGGCTCGAATTCGAGCGCCGCAACTTCTTCATGCTCTTCGCTTCCGACGACCAGAAGGAAGGCATGGCCGCGTTCGTCGACAAGCGCAAGCCCACCTGGAAGGGCCGCTAGCCGGAACTGACCTCGCGGAAGGCGGACCAGGCTGGAATCGGGCGACTGAACAGGAGCGCGCCAGCGATTGCAGCGAGCGGCAAGAGGACCACGATCGCCAGCAGCTCGGGCAGCGGTATGACAACGGGCTGGTCGCGGCTGGCAAGCAGCCCCCAGACAGGAAGCAAACCGGCTGGGATCGCGAGAAGTGCCGCCATCAGTGCGATGACGCCCGCCCTGGCAGCCACGATTCGACGACGTAGTGAAGGATCGGCACCTATGGCCAGTAGCGCCCGTTGATCGGCCCGTGACTCACTCTCCCCCAGCGCGACTGCGATTGCCGTAATGGT
>DATBRX010000046.1:0-2238 GCA_036560085.1 Candidatus Limnocylindrales bacterium | reverse complement strand
AACGCCATCAACGACCGCACGATCCTGGTGAGCCTGATGCTCGCCAACAACGAGGTCGGCACGATCCAGCCGCTCGCCGACCTGGTGCGCCGCGTGCGCGCCCACCGGGGAGTGGCAATCCACGTCGACGGCGTGCAGGCCGCGCCCTACATGGCGATCGATGTCCAGGAGATGGACGTGGACCTGCTGTCGATCGCGTCTCACAAGTTCGAGGGCCCCAAGGGCGTGGGCGCGCTGTACGTGCGCCACGGCACGATCCTGCTGCCGCAGATGCACGGTGGCTCGCAGGAGCGCTTCCGTCGCGCCGGTACCGAGAACGTCGCGGGCGCGTACGGGATGGCCGTGGCATACGAGATGGCGCGCGCCGAGCAGCTCGAGGTTGCGCCGCGTCTGGCCGCGTTGCGCGACCGGTTGCGCGACGCGCTCACGGCCCTGCCCAACGTCGAGTTGACCGGCCATCCACGCAAGCGACTGCCCGGCCACTTGAGCGTTATCGCCCGCGAGACAGATGGCGAGGCGTTGATCCTGAACCTGGACATGGCTGGCATCTCGGCATCGACCGGATCGGCGTGCACGACGGGCTCCACTGAGCCGTCGCACGTCCTTACGGCGCTCGGCTATCCGGAGGAGGAGACGCGCGGCTCGCTCCGCCTGACTTTGGGCCGCACGACCGCTGACGCTGATATCGATCAGGCCGTCGTCGTTGTGCCCCAGACGATCAGCAGGCTGCGCAGCGCGACCGCCGCGCTCGTCCTCGACCCGCTCGGCGAACAGGTCGGTGCCTAACCGCGAGGCCCGCAAGCGACGAGTGCTCGTCGCGATGTCGGGTGGGGTGGATTCATCGGTCGCAGCCGCGCTCCTGGCCGAATCGGGCGTCGACACGGTCGGCGTGTGGATGCGCCTGCACGACGTCGCGGACTCGTACAGCGAGTTCAAGAAGTCCTGCTGCTCGCTCGACGCCGCTGATGACGCGCGCCGCGTCGCCGGGCAGCTGGGCATCCCGTTCTACGTCCTGAATCTCGAGCGCGAGTTCGGCGTCGGGGTCATGCAGCCGTTCTTTGACGCGTACCTCGACGGCCGCACGCCCAGCCCGTGTGTCGACTGCAACTCGTACGTCAAGTTCGGCGCGCTGCTCGGTAAGGCGCTGCGCCAGTTCGACTGCGATGCGGTCGCGACCGGCCACTACGCCCGCGTCGACGCGTTGGAGGATGCCGACGCTCCGGGCGGCCGACGCTACCGGCTGCTGACCGGTCTCGACGCGGACAAGGACCAGTCGTACTTCCTCTATGGCCTGCGCCAGGACCAGCTGGCGCACACGAATTTCCCGTTGGGCTCCCTGACTAAGCCCGAGGTGCGCGACGTCGCGCGTCGCCATGGCCTGGTCACCGCCGAGAAGCCGGAGAGCCAGGAGATCTGCTTCGTCCCCGGCGGCGACTACCGCGACGCGCTAAAGACGCGCGCCGGCTGGACGGAGACTCCGGGCAACCTGGTCGACTCCGACGGGCGCACAGTTGGCGAACACCGCGGAGCCGCGGCCTACACGATCGGCCAGCGCAGTGGGCTGGGCGTTGCCCTGGGCGAGCCGCGCTACGTCAGCGCGATCGATGCGCCAAGCAACGTGATCACGCTCGGCCGGCGCGAGGACCTGTACCGCGCCGAGTTCTCAATGGAGCGGGTGTCGTTTGTTGCCGGCGCGCCGCCGCGCGACGATTTCAGTACGCACATCCGGATCCGTCATCGGGCCACTCCCGTGCCGGGCTCGGTCAGCCGGCGCGGTGAAGGCTGGACCGTCCGACTCGACACGCCTACCTGGGCACCAGCCCCGGGGCAGGCTGCGGTCTTCTACAACGGCGACGAGGTCGTCGGTGGTGGACGAATCGCCAGTGCGTGAGATAGCCAATGCTTGAGATCGCGCCCGCACCGGTCCTATCGGTGCTGGTTGGCCTTTTCCACACCGGGATCTATCTGCTCATCCGTGGCTACGCCGGCTTCCGCCTCGCGTTCGTGGGCCTCGCCGCGATCCTGGGCGCCTACGCCGGGCAGGCGCTGGGGTCGCGCCTGGGTGATCCGCTGGCAATCGGTGACTTTGGTCTGCTGTACGCCTCGCTGCTGAGCTGGGTGGGCATCCTGATCATCGTCGCGACCAGCGTCCTGTCATCGACCAGGACGAGCCGGTGACATCGTGCGCGGCCCGGCCGCGGCCGTCGAGCGAGCCAAGCGCATGGTCGATGCCGCGGG
>DATBRX010000045.1:0-10025 GCA_036560085.1 Candidatus Limnocylindrales bacterium | reverse complement strand
TAACGAGCGGCTCCAGGTCCGGGCTGCGCATGACGTAGCCGTGATCGCCCATCGCGCTCGCCAGCACGCGCTCCATGCGCGACTCGTGGACGATCAGCTCGTTGAATTCGCTGAGTACCTCGTCGTGACTCAACACGTAGGACCGGCCGTCGCGGCGCGAGGCGTAGAGGACGTTGTACGACCGCGCGATCTCTGCGCCGAACACGCCGTTGACCACGACGTTGGCCCACTCTCGATAGAAGTCGAAATCATTCGAGTAGTTCCACATGTCAACGGTCCAGCCGCCGGGCGGGCGCATGTTGACCTCGAGCGGGATGAGAGCGCCGGTCGCGGTGCGGAAGATCTCGAAATGGAACGGCCGCTCGCGCAGGTCGAACGCGCGGGCCATCGCGCGACCCACCTCCTGGATGTCGGCGGGGATGACGCGCGGCATCCAGTAGTAGATGTCGAGCTGGGCGTTGACCACTTCCATAACGCCGTTCGAGTACTGGAACGTCGAGTCGAAGACGATCTCGCCGTCGCGCCCGGTCATGCCGTCGTAGGTCAGCAGCTCGCCGCGGATGAACTCCTCGACGATGTAGTCGGTGGCGGGCTTATCGGCCAGGTAGGCCTCCACCTCGGCCTCGTTCTCGATCTTGTACGTACGCGCGGCACCGACTCCCACGTCGGGCTTGGCCACCACCGGCAGGCCAACCTCGGCGATGAAGTCGCGCAGCTCCGCCTCGTCGTGGCAGACGCGGCCGCGGCCCGGTTTGAGACCGGCGTCGATGAAGCGCTGCTTCATGACCGACTTGCGCTTGATCGCGCTGATCGTCGCCATGTTGATGCCCGGGATGTTGAAGTCGCTGCGCAGCGCGGCCTCTGTCTCGAGCCAGTGCTCGTTGAGCGAGTCGATGCGATCAATGCGGCCGTGGCGATGGATGAACCAGCCCAGGGCGCGCGTCAGCTGGTGGTAGTCAGCCAGGTCGTCGACACGGTAGTAGTCGTGCAGGGCGTCGCGCAGCTCCGGCTGGAGCTGCTCGAAACCGACGTCCGCGATGCCCAGCGTCGTGGCGCCGGAAGCGCGAAGCGCGACCGCGAAGCGATACCAGTTAGGCGGAAAGTGCGGCGAGAGGAAGACGACGTTCACTCAGCCCCACTCCAGACTCAATGCTTCTGGCGGAAGGCCGTGGCGAGGACCTGGTTGTTGAACATGCTGCCGCCGTCGCCCTTGGTTGCGTAGCGATAGACGCTCGCGGTGAAGATGCCGCCCAGTGCTGAGCCAATGAGCGCCAGGATGCCGACCAGCAGGATCAACGCCACCACGCCGATCAGGCCCAGGGTGACCGACGCCTGGAACAGGAAGAACAGCAGCGCTCCGCCGGCAAAGATGACGAGCATCATCAGCAGGCCAAAGACCAGGCCGATGCCGATGTTGCCGATGAGCTGCTCGCCCCAGGTGCGCTTCAGGTAGCCGGTGCTGCGCTTGATCGCTTCAAAGGGGCCCACGTTCTCGACCACGAGGACGGGCACGACCAGGAAGGTGGCGACGCTCCAGGCGAAGCCGAGTATGCCGCCGACGATCTGGCCGACTATCCCGGCGCGTTCTGAGATCCAGCGCAGGATCATGCCTACCGTGGCCGCAATGACGGCGTAGACGATGATCTTGGGCAGGCGCGAGAACGCAATGCGCAGCCCGTCGCCCAGCGTGGGGTCGCCGCCGTCCAGGCGAATCATCGCCGCGCCCACCAGCGCGGTCTGGAAGAAGAACGTCACCGTGTACGAAACGACGTAGAAGACGAACGCGACCACGTATGACGCGATGTTCGCCTCGCCGTTCTGGGCGCTCGCAACGCCGCCCACCCACATGAACGGGAAAAAGAAGCTGATTGAGACGATGACCAGGGCGATGAACGAAAGGAGCGGGAAGATGAGCAGCTCCTTGTCGGACCGAAGGACCCGGAAGCTGCCCTTGGCCAGCTCCCAGCTGCGGCCGATCGAATCGAACATCTTTGACGCCTTCCCTTCAGCTTGCCCGACGCCCCTGCACACGCCGGTCCAATGAGCCTAGCCGCTCATCCCTCTCCGCGCCAGAGTGGGTAGTATCCCGGCGCCGTGAACGCTACGCCCGACCGGACTGCCACCCGCGGGCTGCGTGCCCGGATCGCCCACTACGTACGCGGGGTCTTCGAGCACGTCCCGGCATCGCTCGGCGGCCACTTCCAGCGGCTGCCAACGTGGCTGACGTTCGGCATCACGGGGCCGTTCAACGGCCAGCGCCGGCGCACGGCAGCGGTTGCGGCGATGTTCGACGCGATTCCTTTTGGCACGGTCATCGAGACCGGCACGTACCGGGCGCTGACGACGCGCCACCTGAGGACGCAGACCGATGCGCCGATTGCCACCATCGAGGTCAACCCGGCCTACTACCGCTACTCCCAGCGCCGCCTCGCGAAGCTGCCGCGCGTCGACCAGTTCCTGGGCAAGTCGCCCGCGGTGCTGGAGCAGCTGCGCACCGATCAGACGGCGTGGCACGCCGAGCCCGTCTTCTTCTACCTCGACGCGCATTGGCTGCACGACCTGCCGCTCCTCGATGAGCTCGCGTCGATACGCCGTGGCTGGACGGAGTTCGCGGCGCTCATTGATGACTTCGCGGTCGATGGCGACGACGGGTATTTCTACGACGACTACGGCCCCGGCAAGACGCTCGACCTGCGTCACTTCGCGGGGCACCAGGAGCTGGCCGACCTGCGCGTCTTCTGGCCGGCGGCGCCCGCGACCAGCGAGTCCGGCGCGCGGCGCGGCTGGGTCGTGCTCGCGTCGCCGGGCGCGGTCGCGGAGGCGCTGAGCAAGCTCTCCGAGCTGCGCCGCGCGGGCACGCTGGCGGAGGCCCTCGCGGCCTCGCGCTGACCCGCGCGCGGAGGGGCCGCCAAGCCGTTTTGGGGTAACGTGAACCGATGCTAGGCACCGGTCTCCTGCCTTACGTTCTCCTGGTGATGCTGCCCGGCCTGGGTTTGACCCTGTGGGCAGCGTGGCGTGTCCGTTCGACCTATGCGCGCTGGAGCCGCATGGACTCGGGCATCTCAATGAATCCCTACGACTTCGCGCGCTATCTGCTCAACTCGCAGGGCCTGACCGACGTCAGCATCGAGGCCGTTCCGGGGCAGCTGACGGACCACTACGACCCGCGGGGCAAGGTGCTGCGCGTCAGCTCCGCGGTCGCGGCGCAGATGCCCGGCCAGGCGCCGGGCTACGCCGACGCGCGACCGCACCTATCGGTCGCGGCGGTCGCTGTCATTGCCCACGAGGTTGGCCACGCGGCACAACACCGCACCGGCGATCCGCAGATGGCGCTGCGCCAGACGATCGTGCCCGTCGCGAGCCTCGGTTCGACCATAGCGCCGTGGCTGATCATCGGCGGGCTCATCTTCCGGATCATGGATCTCGCGGTGGTCGGCCTCGTGTTCTTCGCCGCGGCCGTCGTCTTCACCTTCGTGACGCTGCCCGTCGAGTTCGGCGCGAGCCGCCGCGCCCTTGCCTACGTCGAGCCGCTTGGCCTGACCGGTGAGCGCGCTGACGGCGCCCGCTCAGTGCTGCGTGCCGCCGGCTGGACCTACGTCGCCGCCGCCCTAACCGCGCTGCTCACGTTCCTGTACTACCTGTCGCTGATCTTCGGCTCGCGCCGCTAGGCCCCCAGAAAAGAGAGAGCCGGGCCGCCTCTCGGCGACCCGGTCCCCCCGGTTTCACTCGGTCGATAACACGGCCGAGCTAAGTCATTCGCAAGCGCAGCGCACGCACGCGCATGCGCGGGCTTGCGCGGAGATCGCAGCAGCGGCCCCCAGGCCGTCTGCGGAGGTGATCACTTGGTCGGCGGACTTGACCGCCGGTTTGGTCGTCAGCGGTTGTCCTGCAGATCGTCGACGGTGCGATCGACATCCTCGCGAACGTCACCCACGCCCTCGCGGATGTTGCCCTTCGCCTTGTCGTACTCGCCTTCGCGCTGCATGCGCTCGTTGTCGGTCAGATCGCCGACGGTCTCCTTGATCGTGCCGCGGGCCTGCTCCATGCGGCCCTCGTTCTGCTGCTCGTTGCCCATCTGTGACTCCTCCCTTGTTCAGGGCATCGACCACTGACACGGTTGGGCCGATTGCTGAGCCATGGTCCAGTGTGGCGCGCGTCATTCACCTCAACGGGCCGCGGTGGGGGGCCTTTCATCCATCTAATTTCGATTGGGCCGCACGCGAGATAGAATCTGCGGGCGTCTTCGGGCATCGAAATACCCTGGCCCCGAGCGTGACATTTCCCGGAGGTCCATTCCGCCGCGTGGACGGCACCGCCCAGACCAAGAGCATCGGCCGCACGAGCGCCGGCATGAGCCGCGTCGATCTGCGCAATGAGAATGTGCGCGCTGTCGCCCAGCACGAGCCGGTGAGCGTCACGTCTGACACGCCGCTCGACGAGGCAATTGCCCAGATGCGGGGCAGCGGTGGTGATGCGCTGCTCATCATCGACGGCGCCCGGCTCACGGGCATCGTCACGGAGCGCGACGTGCTGACCCGCGTCCTTGGCCGAGAGATCGACGGCACCCGGCCGGTGAGCGACTTCATGTCCACGGAGCCGCGCACCCTGGGCGCCGATGCAACCCTGGTCGAGGCGATGATCGCAATGGAGAGCGGCCACTATCGCAACCTGCCGCTCGTCGACGAGAGCGGCACGGTCGTCGGCATGCTCCGCCAGCAGGACCTGCTCGAATACGTGGCCGAGGCCTTCCCCCAGGAAATCCTTAACCTACCGCCAAGACCGCACCAGACCATGGAGGCACCCGAGGGGGCGTGACAACAGAGACCCAACAGACCAAGGACGTCGAGGTCCAGGAGCTCGAGCGAGTCACCATCCGCTTCGCCGGTGACTCGGGCGACGGCATGCAGCTGACCGGCTCACAGTTCACGCGCACCGCCGCGGTCTTCGGCAACGACATCAGCACCCTGCCCGACTTCCCCGCGGAGATCCGCGCGCCCGCCGGCTCGCTGCCCGGCGTCTCCGGCTTCCAGATCTCATTCTCGAGTGCCGAGATCTATACCCCCGGTGACGCGCCCGACGTGCTCGTGGCGATGAACCCGGCCGCGCTCCGGACGAACATCGGCGAGCTGCCACCGGGTGGCGCGCTCATCGTCAACAGCGACGCATTCAACGCGAACAACCTCAAGAAGGCGGGCTACGACGCCAATCCGCTCCTGGACGGCTCGCTCAAGCAATACAACGTCTTCGAGGTCCCGATCAGCACGCTCAACACGCGCGCCCTCGAGGGCCTGGACATGACCTCCAAGCAGGTCGACCTGACGAAGAACTTCTTCGCGCTGGGCATGATGTTCTGGCTGTACGAGCGGTCAATGGAGCCGACGCTGCGCTGGATCGAAGACAAGTTCGGCGCCAAGCCGGTCATCGCCGAGGCGAACATGCGTGCCCTCAAGGCAGGCTATGCGTTCGGCGAGACGACCGAGATGTTCCACACGACCTATCGCGTGGCGCCGGCCAAGCTCGCGCCGGGCACGTACCGCAACATCACCGGCAATGAGGCGACGGCACTCGGCTTCGTCGTGGCCGCCCAGAAGGCGGGGCGCGAGCTGGTCTACGGCTCTTACCCCATCACGCCGGCGAGCGACATCCTGCACCAGCTCGCGACATACAAGAACTTCGGGGTCAAGACATTTCAGGCCGAAGATGAGATCGCCGCGATCGGATCGGCGATCGGCGCCTCGTACGGTGGCGCGCTGGGGATGACTGCCAGCTCGGGTCCCGGCATTGCGCTCAAGAGCGAGGCCATGAACCTCGCCGTGATGGTCGAGCTGCCGCTCATCGTGGTCGACGTGCAGCGTGCCGGACCATCGACGGGCATGCCGACCAAGACCGAGCAGACCGACCTTCTCATGGCGATGTTCGGGCGCAATGGCGAATCGCCCGTGCCCATCCTCGCCCCGGCGACGCCGGCCGAGTGCTTCGACTACGCCATCGAGGCCGTGCGCCTGGCGCTCAAGTACATGACCCCGGTCATGTACCTGTCGGACGGCTTCCTGGCCAACGGGTCGGAGCCGTGGCGCATCCCGAACCTGGCCGACCTCGGTGAGCTCGCCGTGGCGAACCACACGGATAAGGCGACGTTCCAGCCGTACAACCGTGATCCCGACACGCTCGCCCGGCCGTGGGCTGTGCCCGGCACCCCCGGCCTCGAGCATCGCATCGGCGGTCTGGAAAAGGCCGATATCACCGGCAACGTCTCATACGACCCGGAGAACCATCACAAGATGACGTTGCTGCGCGCGGCCAAGATCGCCGGCATCGCCGATGACATCCCGCCGCTGACGGTCTTCGGGCCGGAGCAGGGCGACGTGCTGGTGGTCGGCTGGGGCTCGACCTACGGCGCCATCAGGAGTGCCGTCGAGCGCTTGCAGGCGGAGGGCTGGGCGGTCAGCCACGCCCATCTGCGCCACCTGAACCCGCTGCCCGAGAACACAGAGCAAGTGCTGCGCAGCTTCAAGCACGTGCTCGTGCCCGAGGTCAACCTGGGCCAGCTGTCGCTGCTCCTGCGGGCGAAGTTCCTGATCGACGTGCGGGGGCTCAACAAGGTACGCGGCAAGCCGTACCGAATCATCGAGATAAGGCAGGCCGTCGAGGCATTGCTGAGCGGCAAGCTGATCGAGGACATGACGCTCCCGGCCGACCACACGCCCAGCCCAAGCGCAGGCGGAGGACTGGCCTGATGACCGACGGCAATGGCAAGGGCACGACGACCAACGGCAACGGCGCCAAGCTGAGCCCGGAGAACGCCCAGGTGCTCGAGACGCTCCAGCTCACGCGCAAGGACTTCGTGTCCGACCAGGAAGTGCGCTGGTGCCCGGGCTGCGGCGACTACTCGATCCTGGCTCAGACGCAGAAGACGATGCCCGACTTCGGCGTGCCGCGCGAGAACATCGTCTTCATCAGCGGCATCGGCTGCTCGGGCCGGCTGCCCTACTACATGAACACCTACGGCTTCCACTCGATCCACGGCCGAGCGCCTACGCTCGCGACCGGCCTGAAGCTGGCCAACCCCGCGCTGATGGTGTGGGTCATCACCGGCGACGGAGATGCGCTATCGATCGGTGGCAACCACATCCTCCATTCGATGCGGCGCAACGTCGACATCAAGGTCATCATGTTCAACAACCGCATCTACGGCCTGACCAAGGGCCAGGCGTCGCCGACCTCTGAGCTGGGCAAGAAGACCAAGTCATCGCCGGTCGGCACTGTGGACTACCCGATCCAGCCGCTGTCCATCGCGCTGGCGGCTGAGGCGTCATTCGTGGCGCGCTCGGTGGATACCCATACCGAGCACCTGCAGGAGACTCTCGACCGCGCCGGCCACCATCACGGCTCGGCGTTCGTCGAGGTCCTCCAGAACTGCAACATCTTCAACGACGGCGCGTACCGCGACTTCACCGAGCGCGACGTGCGCGACGACAGGATGCTCGCGCTGGAGCACGGCAAGCCCATGATCTTCGGCAAGGACCGCGACAAGGGGATCCGGCTCAACGGCCTTCATCCGGAAGTCGTCACGATCGGCCAGAACGGCGTCACGGAAGCAGACCTGCTCGTGCACGATGAAGAGGCACAGGACCCCTACCTCGCCTACATGCTGTCGCGCATGTGGTACCCCGACTTCCCCGTGCCCGTCGGTGTGCTACGCCGCGTCAACCGGCCGACGCACGACCAGCTCGTCGTGGGCCAGATTGAAGATGCCATCACGCGCCACGGCGCGGGCGATCTCGACAAGCTGGTCCTGGCCGGCGAAACCTGGACGGTCGAGTAATGCTTTCGCTCCGCTGCGTCATTCGGCCGAGCTGCGCGCGACAGTCGTCCGGCCCCGACGGGGCGTCGGTGCCGTCCGGTCGCTTGCGGTGATCTGTCCGTCGTGCGGCTTCGAGAACCTCCAGGGCACCGACGAGTGCGATAACTGCGGTGCCGACCTGCGCATCGCGGACCTGCCCCAGCCGTCAAGCGGCTTCGAGAAGGACCTCGTCAGCATGCCCCTCGCGGCGGTCAAGCATCACACGCCGCTGACCATCGCCCCAACCGCCAGCGCCGCGGACGCGGTGGCCCAGATGCAGGCCGCGAACGTGGGCTGCCTGCTCGTCGAGGATGCATCTGGCGCGCTGGCCGGTGTCCTGTCAGAGCGCGACCTGCTGCTGCGCCTGACCGGCACCAGGCTCGAGGGCGTGACGGTGGCCGATCTCATGACGCGCGACCCGGTCGTGTTGCGCGCTACGGACTCAGTGGCGGTGGCGATCCACAAGATGGCGCTGGGCGGCTTTCGCCACATCCCGCTGGTCGCAGACGGTCGGGCGACGGGCATCGTCAGCGCGCGCGACATCTTTGCGCATATTCTCGCTGCGCTGAGGTAGCGCGCTTCAGTCTCCGCCATCGCCCTGCGGGGCGCTGCCTGGCGGGCAAGGAAAGACCCGAAGTGACCATCGGTGCCAGGTAGTCCGCTGCGTGAGAGGACGAGCCTCTCGGCATTCGACGGCAAGTCTCTTGCGAGCCTGCTTCGCTGGTCCGCGGGAGCGAGTCCCGGGTCCGCGTCTCCTGGGTCGGGGTCCGCACCTCTTGGGATTGCTCCCCGATCTGTCCGGTCCGATTTCCGTCTGGCCCCTTCGGGCTGACCAGAGATTACGAACGCATCGCAGGAGGCACAAGAGAAGTCATCCACGATTTGCCGGAATCGGGCCAATGTTTTCCACGAACCCTGGCGGACTGGGGAAAACCCTGTGGACACAAGCGGAGCTGGAAGCAATTCCGGTGTGGAGCACACAGGTGCGACTATTTGCGCCGATGAGCGACGAAGTCCTGATCAGCGTGGATATCGAGGCGTCGGGTGACAGCCCCAGCAATGGCAGCCTGCTGTCAATCGGGGCCTGCCTCGTCGACGACCCATCGGTCGGCATCTACCTCGAGCTCACACCTGTCCCCGACATGCCCTGGTCGGCCGAGGCGGAGGGCGTGCATAAGCTCACGCGCGAACACCTGGAGCGAAACGGCTTGGACCCGGCGGAGGCGATGCGTCGCCTGGACGGCTGGGTGCGCGACACGGCCGCGGGTCGCTGGCCGGTGTTCGTGGGGTTCAACGCGCCCTTCGACTGGATGTTCGTCGCCGACGCCTTCTGGCGCTACCTGGCCCGCAACCCGTTCGGGATATCGGCGCTGGACCTGAAGAGCCTGTACATGGGCAGTCACGGCGTGAGCTCATGGGCGCAGACGCGCAAAGTCCACGTAGAGCGGCGGCTTGGGGTGCACTTCGAGCACACGCACAATGCCCTGGCAGACGCGCGCGATCAGGCAAGGCTGGCGCAGGTACTTTTGTTACATCTACGTCGCAAGGAGCCGGAGTAACATTGCAGCGACATCGCGGGGGGACGAGTTGCGCAACTTCTGGCATTCGCTACGACGCAGCGTTGAGCAGCGTCCGCGCGCCACGCTCGCGGCGGGCCTGATCGCAGTCGCGCTGGTCGCTGCCGGCGTCACCTGGATCGTCTCCAACCCGGCTCGGACCCCGCCCGTCGATGTCCCGACTGCCACCGCGACCGAGCGCTGGACGCTGCTCGAGCTGGCGACGCGCATCGACGCCGGCCAGGTCACGGCAGTCACTGTGGGAGCCGGTGAGTCGGGCGGCCGCGTCCTGTTGGCGCAGCGCGCCGACGGCGCATACGTCGCGATCACGTTCAACGGCTCGGTCGGTGACGCCGCGGCCGCGCTCCAGACGCTCGGCTACGACGACCTTCTGACACCGTCCGCGCATGCGGCGATCGACGCCAGCGCCGCGAGCCCGTCCGCAGGCGACCCGTTGCGCAACGCGATCAGCGTGGGCCTGGTGGTGCTGCTCGCCGGGGTCGCGGTCTCATTCATCTACAGCGCCCGTGATCGGCTGCCGGTGCTCGGTCGCCGGGGCAGCAGATTCTCGGCCATCATGCCTGCCACTCCGCGCTCGGCCGCGAGTGGTTTACCCGTCCCGGGCA
>DATBRX010000044.1:0-5327 GCA_036560085.1 Candidatus Limnocylindrales bacterium | reverse complement strand
CCAGCGCACGCCGAGGCTCATGCGGCGATCACCGCGGATCTCGACCGGAACCTGGTAAGTGGCGCCACCGACGCGGCGCGGCTTGACTTCGATGATTGGGGTGGCGTTGCGCAGCGCGGCGTCGAGCACCTCGAGGCCGGGTCGCTTGGCTGACGCCTCAGCGCGGGCGAGCGCCTGGCGCAGGATGCGCTCGGCGAGACCCTTCTTGCCGTTCATCATCAGCTTGACGACGATCTTGTCAGTCGTGCGGGACAGCGTCGGCGCGTACTTTTCCTTGCGCGCGATGGAGGCTCGACGGGGCATCGCTCGCTACCTACTTGGGCTTCTTGGCGCCGTACAGCGAGCGACTCTGCTTACGGTCGCGCACGCCGGCGGCATCAAGGGTGCCGCGGATGATGTGGTACTTGACTGACGGGAGGTCGCGCACGCGGCCACCGCGCACGAGCACCACTGAGTGCTCCTGCAGGTTGTGGCCGATGCCCGGGATGTAGGCGGTCACTTCCTGCTGATTGGACAGGCGGACGCGGGCGATCTTGCGCAGCGCCGAGTTGGGCTTCTTGGGGGTCATCGTGCGCACCTGGAGACAGACGCCGCGCTTCTGCGGGGCGCCCGGGATCGGCTCGACCTTCTGGTGAAGGCTGTTCCAGTTCTTGCGCATCGCGGGCGCCTTGACCTTGCGGATGCGAGGCTGGCGGCCGTGGCGCACGAGCTGGCTGATCGTCGGCACGAAGTACGACTCCCTTGTCTTTGGTGACTGCTGCACTCGCCGGCCCTCCCCCGCGCAATTCGCGCGCGCGAGCCGGACGGACTATTTCAACTGGCGGGGTTGGACCCGATGCTCAGCACCTGGGCGGTTATTGCCTCGGTGCCGCTCCCCATCGGGAACGACATACGGCCCTCAGGCCACGATCGCGGAGTGTACCAAAAACCTGCCATTCATGGCAACGGCACGTCGTCTCCTGCAATGCTAATCGAGCGCGGTGACGGCTCTACTTGAGGCGTGGCCCAAGGGACGCGACGATGCAAGGGACGTTGGGCGTGGGGCGAGGGAGGCGGGTGGCCGGCGACCGCTGCGTCACCCGAAGGCCCGTAAGAGGCCCGGAGGGCCAGGGCCGAGGCGTGACCACGGTCGCAAGGACAGGACCCGCCGCAGCTCCCGCGCGGACATACGAAAACCCGCCGGGTGATAGTCCGGCGGGTTCTCTGAAAATCGAGGTTGTAAGAGCAGTCTAGCTCTTGGTCTTGGCGGCCGCCTTTGTCTTGGCAGGTGCCTTGGCCTTGGTCGCGGTCGCCGTCGCGGCCGGCGCCTCAGCCTCTTCCTCGAGCGCCGGCAGCTCGTCGTCCTCGTCGTCCTCTTCCTCGTCCTCCATCAGGAACGGGTTCTGGCCGTCGAGGGCGCCATCGCCGTCGGCTGCGTCACCCAGCAGCGGGTTGAAGTCCTGCCGGGCAGCGGCTTCCGCCTCTGCCTCGGCGCGGGCCTGCGCCTCTGCCAGGAAGATGTTGATCTCCTCGTCACCGAAGCCCTCCGGCAGCTCGCCACCGGCCAGCGCCTCGGCTGCGGCGCGCCGGGCGGCAGCCCGAGCGGCAGCGAGGTTCTGTGGCGCGCCCGACCCGGCCGGGATGAGCTTGCCGATGATGACGTTCTCCTTGAGCCCCAGCAGCTTGTCCTTGGAGCCGGTGATGGCCGCCTCCGTCAGGACGCGCGTCGTCTCCTGGAAGGAGGCGGCGGCAAGGAATGAAGCGGTGTTCAAGGACGCCTTGGTCACGCCGAGCAGCACGGTCTCAGCCGTTGCCGGCTCGCCGCCCTCGGCCATGACCTGGTTATTGAGCTCCTCGAAGTCGAACTTGTCGACCAGCTCGAACGGCAGCTGCTCCGAATCACCGGGCTGATCGATGCGCACCTTGCGCAGCATCTGGCGGACGATGATCTCGATGTGCTTGTCGTTGATGGTCACGCCCTGTGACCGATACACGCGCTGCACTTCCTTGACCAGGTAGCGCTGCACGGCATCGCGACCGCGCGTCTCGAGGTACTCCTGCGGGTTGATCGGCCCGTCGGTGATCGGGTCACCGGCGCGCACCATCTGCCCGTTCTCAACGAGCAGCTTGGCGTTGTGCGGGATGGCGTACTCGCGCTCGACCACGTCCTCCGAGCGAATTCGAAGGCCGTCCGCGGTCTTGACCATGAGGCCCTTCTCGGGCGCCCTGAGCTCGTCGGCCTTGGCGTCCTTCTTCTTGGTTTCCGGCCCGCGGGCGACGATCTGGTTGGCCTCGACATGGTCGCCCTCTGCGACAAGCACCTCGAGACCCTTGGCGATGCGCAGCGGTGTGTCGAACTCCTCGCGCGAGGTGACCTTGACGCGCCGCGCGCCACCCTCGGTCTGGATGACCTCGACCACGCCATCGATGTGGCTTATCTCGGCCTTGCCCTTGGGCATGCGCGCCTCGAACAGCTCCTCGACGCGCGGCAGGCCGGCGGTGATGTCCAGGCCGGCGACGCCGCCGGTGTGGAACGTCCGCATCGTCAGCTGCGTGCCGGGCTCACCGATCGACTGAGCAGCGATGATCCCGACAGCCTCCCCGATGCCCACCAGATTCCCGGTGGCAAGGTTGCGGCCATAGCACAGGCGGCAGACTCCGTGGTGCAGCTGGCACGTCAGCGGTGATCGAACCAGCACTTCCTCGACGCCAGCCTCGACGATGCGGTTGGCGATGTCTTCCGTGATCTCCTGGTTGCGCGCAACGATGGGCTCGGCGCCCTTCTTGGGCACGCGCGGATCCGCGACAGGTCCCGCGGCATAGCGGCCCACGACACGGCGCTGGAACGCGTCCGCCTCGGGCGCGTACTCCTCGGTCTCGCCGCGTGTGATCCAGGTGCCTTCCTCCGTGCCGCAATCGTCGGCACGGGTGATGACGTCCTGGGCGACGTCAACGAGCCGGCGGGTCAGATACCCCGAGTCCGCCGTTCGTAGAGCCGTATCAGCCAGACCCTTGCGCGCGCCGTGGGTCGAGATGAAGTACTCGAGCACGGTCATGCCCTCGCGGAAGTTGCTCCGCACGGGCACGTCGATGATCCGACCGGTGGGGTCGGCCATCAGGCCGCGCATGCCGCCCAGCTGGCCGATGTTGCCCTTGTTACCGCGGGCGCCACTGGCGGTCATCATCGTCACGGCGCCCGTCGGATCGAGCGCCTCCATCATCTGGTCGCTGATGGTCTGAGTGGTCTTCTTCCACACATCGACGACCTGCTCATAGCGCTCGTCGTCGGTGATGAGACCGCGCTGGAACTGCTTGTCGATCGCCTCGACCTGCTCGTCGGCTGCCTTCAGCAGACTGCCCTTGGCCGGCGGCACGGCGATGTCATCGACGGCGATCGTCATCCCACCGCGCGTCGCGTAGTGGAAGCCGACCGATTTGATGCCGTCGACCAGGTGCGCCGTCTCGTTAGGCCCGAGCAGGCGGTAGCACTCCGCGACGATCTCGCGCAGCGCGGTGCGGTTCATGGTCCGGTTGGCGAAGCGCAGCCGATCGGGCAGCGCCTGGTTGAAGATGACCCGGCCGACCGTCGTCCGGACCACCTGATCGGTGATCTCGCCAGCGGCCTCGTCCCAGCCCTTGACCGTGACCTCGATTGGCGAATGCAGGCTGAGCTTGGGCACCGAGTGGTTCTTCAGGCCGACGTCCGTGCGGGTGTCGATCTTGCCCACGTCGTAGGCGAGCAGGACCTCCTGCTCGTCGGAGAACCGCGAGAGCGCGGCCTTGCCCTGGGTGGGCTCCTCTTCGAGGGTCAGGTAGTAGCAGCCCAGGACCATGTCCTGCGTGGGACCGACGACCGGCTCGCCGTTCGACGGCGACAGCAGGTTGGCGGTCGAGAGCATCATCCGCCGCGCCTCTTCCTGCGCTGCGCGCGAGAGAGGAACGTGGACGGCCATCTGGTCGCCGTCGAAGTCGGCGTTGAACGCGAAGCAGACGAGTGGGTGGATCTGGATCGCCGAGCCCTCGACGAGCACCGGCATGAACGCCTGGATGCCCAGGCGGTGGAGCGTGGGTGCGCGGTTGAGGAGCACCGGGTGGTCCTTGATGACCTCTTCAAGGACATCCCAGACCTCGGGCCGGCTCGACGCCCGCTCGACGATGCGCTTGGCGCTCTTGATGTTGTGGGCGAGCGCCTTCTCGACGAGCTGGCGCATGACGAAGGGCTTGAACAGCTCGAGCGCCATCTTCTTGGGCAGGCCGCACTGGTGCAGCTTCAGCTCCGGGCCGACCACGATGACCGAACGGCCCGAGTAGTCGACGCGCTTGCCGAGCAGGTTCTGGCGGAAGCGGCCCTGCTTGCCCTTGAGCATGTCCGACAGGCTCTTCAGGCGGTGGTTGCCGGTGCCGACGATCGAGCGGCCGCGGCGGCCGTTGTCGATCAGCGCGTCACAGGCCTCCTGGAGCATGCGCTTCTCGTTGCGGATGATGATCTCGGGCGCGCCCAGCTCGAGCAGCCTCTTGAGGCGGTTGTTGCGGTTGATGACGCGCCGATACAGGTCGTTCAGGTCGGACGTGGCGAAGCGGCCACCGTCGAGCTGGACCATGGGCCGCAGGTCGGGCGGGATGACCGGCAGGACGGACATGATCATCCACTCCGGCCGGTTGCCCGAGCGGCGGAAGGCCTCGATCAGGCGCAGCCGCTTGATCGCCTTCTTGCGCCGCTGGCCGCTCGTGGTGCGGACCTCGCCGTGCAGCTTCTGGGCGAGCTCGTCGAGCTCCATGCGCACGATCAGCTCGCGCACCGCTTCCGCGCCCATGCCGCCGCCGAACAGGCGAGCGCCACCGCGCACACCGGTCCCGTACTTGCGGTCTAGCTCGCGGAAGTTAAAGCCGTCGAGGCTCGACTCGGGCAGCATCAGCCCGGGCTGGATGCGGTTGATCTCGTCGCGCGCCTTGCGGACATCGTCCTTGGTGCCCTCAGCCTCACCCTTGAGGCGCTCGCGCTCCGTCTCGAGCGTCGCGTCCAGCTGGAGGCGCAGGTCCTCGATCTGGCGCTTGACCGAGTCGTCTTCGTTCTTCTCGCGGCCCTTGATCTCGTCGTTGACGCGCTCGACCTCTGCCGCAGCGGCCTTGTTGAGACGCGTGAAAGCCGGCTTGTCGGCCTTGTCGCCGGCGGCAACGATGACCTCGCCGGTGGGCTCGAAGACGATCGGCTCCTCGGCCGCCGCCTTGCCCAGGGCCTTCATGGTGGCCTCGCTGGCCTGCTGCTTCTCGACCAGCTCGGCGGTGCGCGCGGTGCGCTCCTCCTCCGCGCCGGCCTTGAGGGTCTTGAGGCCCTCCTTCAGCTCGTC
>DATBRX010000043.1:0-10278 GCA_036560085.1 Candidatus Limnocylindrales bacterium | reverse complement strand
ACCACGCGGTGATCGGCAGTGAGCTCGGGCAGCCGCTCGACCAGCGGCACGCCGATATTGCCGCCCAGCACCACCGGCGCCGGACCGGCGGCGAGCACTGCCGCGGTCAGCGACGAGGTCGTCGTCTTGCCCTTGGTGCCGGTCACGCCGATGGTCGTCGCGGGACACAGGCGCAGGAAAAGGTCGACCTCGCTGACCACCGGCACGACACCTGCGGCCTCAATCTCGGCGAGCGCCGAGCGCAGCCGTGGCTCCGTCGTCGGGTAGTGGCTGCTGACCGACGGCGAGGTGCAGATGAGCGCCTGATCGGCCAGAGCCACGCGTGGCTCGACGTCCGGGCCCAGCAGCAGGCGCACCGGCCGCCCTTCGAGCCGGTCGAGTGCGGACAGCTCATCCACCGGGCGCGCGTCGTAGCCCGTCACCACGGCGCCGCGATCGGCGAGGAAGCGGCACAGCGCGATGCCGCTGCGGGCCAGGCCAAGCACCGCGACCGGCCGGCCGCGGAAGGAATCGAGAGTCAGCGCGTCGAGGTCGATCGGCTCGACGACCACCGCGGCCCCGCTCACCGGCCCAGCGTCGAGAAGAAGAACGTCACGCCGAGCATCGCCGCGAGCACGCTGACGATCCAGAAGCGCATCGTGATCTTCTCTTCGTCCCAGCCCGACAGCTCGAAGTGGTGATGCAGCGGCGCCATCTTGAAGATGCGCTTGTGGGTCATCTTGTAGTAGCCGATCTGGATCACGTCCGACCCGACCTGGAGCACGAAGATGATCCCGATCAACGGCAGCAGCAGGATCTGGCCGGTGATGAGCGAGATGACGGCAAGGGTGGCGCCCATCGAGAGTGAGCCGGCATCGCCCATGAAGACCTGCGCCGGATGCACGTTGAACCAAAGGAAGCCGAGCAGGGCACCGATCAACAGCGCGCACAGGATGGCCAGCTCCTGCTGCCCGCCCAGCAGGGCGATGATCATGTAGGCGACGAACGCGAAGATCAGCGTGCCGCCGGCCAGGCCGTCGAGCCCGTCGGTGAAGTTGACGCCGTTGGTCGTGGCCACGATCGCGAACCCGGCGAACGCGATGTAGGCGATGGGATCGATCGCCACGCTGCCCAGGAAGGGCACGGCCAGAGTGGTCGCGGATGGATAGGTGTTCTGGATCTGGTAGGCGATCACACCCGCGACCACGATCTGCCACAGCAGCTTCTGGCGAATGCGGATGCCCTCGCCGGTCGTGGCGTTCAGGTAGTCGTCGGCGGCGCCCAGGAAGCCGACGAGCAGCAGCGTCAGCAGCGGTGCGATGGTCTGCGGGCCAAGGAAGATGCCGCCGCCGACGAAGTGGAAGAGCAACGCGCTGACGCCGACGACCGCGATCATCAGCACGCCGCCCATCGTGGGCGTGCCTTCCTTGATGTAATGAGTCGCGGGACCTTCCTCGCGGATGCGCTTGCCGAACCCGGCCCGGCGCAGCAGCGTGATGAACGACGGCATCAGGATGACCATCAACGCGAAGGTCAGGAGGATGCCCTGGACGACCGCCGCGGTGATGGTCATGCGACGGGCTCCGGAGTGGCCGAGTCGTGCTCGGCCAGTCGGCGCAGCTCGTCGACCAGCAGGTCCAGCTCAGCGCCGCGTGATGCCTTGACCAGCACGATGTCGCCGGGACGCAGCCGGCGTTCCAGGTGAGCCACTGTGGCCGCTCGGTCAGGCGTCTCGACAATGGCTGCGGCGTCCATGCCGGCCGCGCGCGCGCCGGCTGCGTAGAGCGCCGCAAACGGCCCGACCGCGACCAGCAGCTGCGCGGCCCGGGCGGCGTGCGCACCTACCTTGCGGTGTGCCTCGTCAGATAGATCGCCCAGCTCGAGCATCTCGCCCAGGACCGCGACTCGCCGCCCGGGCAGGCTCGCCAGGAGATCGAGCGCCGCGGCCATGGAATCGGGCGCGGCGTTGTAGGTGTCATCGAGGATGCGCCAGTCGCCCGCGCGCACGAGCGTCGTCCGATGGGGCACGCTGAACTGCTGGGCGAGACCGGCGACGATCATCGCCGCATCGAGCCCCAGCGCGTCACCAACGGCGGCCGCGGCCAGGGCGTTGTGGACGCTGTGCCGGCCGAGCGCCGGGATGCGCGCCGGCGCGGTGCCCCCGGGCAAGCGCAGGTCGAAGCGCATGCCCTCCTCGCCGAGCGACTCGACGTTGGTCGCGCCCACATCCGCGGACGCGCCGAAGCCGTAGCGGACGACGCGCAGCTGGCCCTTGCGGCCGTCGGCCATGCGCGCCACGCGCTCGTCATCGGCGTTGAGCACCGCCGTGCCGCCCACGGGCAGCGCATCAACGAGCTCGCGCTTGCCGCGCTCGATGGCCTCGATCGAGCCCGCGCGGGCGAGGTGTGTCGGGCGCACGGCGGTGACGACGCCGACCCGCGGCTGGGCGAGCTCGGCCAGGAGCGCGATGTCTGTCGGCTTGTACATGCCCATCTCGAGCACGGCAACGTCATCGGTCGGTGCCAGCCGCAGCAGCGTCAGCGGAAGCCCGATCTCGTTGTTCTCGTTGGCCTGGTTGCGCAACACCGTCCAGCGCTGCGCCAGCACTTGTGCCACCTGTTCCTTGGTTGACGTCTTGGCGACCGACCCGGTGACGCCCACGACGACGGGCTCAAAGCGGGCGCGCCACGCAGCGGCGGCGGCATGAAGCGCGGCCAGGACGTCGGGCACGAGGACCACGCTGGGCGCGCCGGCCTCGGCGATGGCGCGCAGCGCGGCACCGCCAAGCCGGCGCGCGACGACGAGCGCGGCCGCGCCACGGTGCGCTGCGTCAGCCAGGAAGTTGTGGCCGTCGGTGCGCTCGCCCGGCAGCGCGAAGAAGGCGTTGCTCGGCTCGACCTTGCGCGAATCGACCGCGCCGCCACGGATTGGCGCACTGCCTGCGTGAAGCAGCTCACCAGAGATCGCGCCCGTCAGCGAGCGCGCGTCGAACGCGAGCGAAGATGGATCGTTACGGTCGGTCAAGGGCGGGAATTCTCGCACGATGCGCCCTACCCACCGGCCGCCATGGGCGGCGCAGTGGCATCGACTTCGGGCTCCTGGGCCGGCACGCCAACGCTCGGCTCCGCCGTCTGCTGCGGCACCCCGGCGGGGAGCGGCGGGATGTCGAGCACGTCGATCGTGTCCAGCGCGACCCGCCGGAAGAGCTCGTTCGAGGTGAGCTCGATCCGGTATTGATCGCGGCCGCGGCCCTCGGGCTGAGCCTCGTGGATACGCACGACGATCACCGCCTCGGGCCGCTCCGCGCCGACGAAGCCCACGAACGAGTGGTTGTAGATGTGCGGCATCCACTGGTCGTTGCGCGTGTCCCAGATCTGAGCGGTGCCGGTTTTGCCGCCAACGACGTAGCCCGGGATGAGCGTCTCCTCGGCGTAGTGCGGACCCGCGTCAACGACGTGGATCATCAGCTGCAGCAGGGTGGCTGACAGCTCAGGTGATATGACCTGAGTCGGGTCGGGCACCGTTACCGGCTCGCCATCGATGGACGAGTAGACGTGGAGCGACGGCAGCTGGCCGCCGTTGACCATCGCCGAGAAGGCGCGCGCGAGCTGGAGCGGCGTCACGGCCACGCCCTGGCCGAAGGATCGGTTCACCAGGTCGATGGATTGCCACGGATAGCCGGCCGGATCGGGGACGATGCCGGCGGATTCGGCCTGCAGCCCGACGCCGGTCATCTCGCCAATGCCCAGGCGCTGCCACATCTGGAACAGCCGCCCCGATGCGTCAGCGACCGTATCGCCCAGGGCCAGCGCAACGTGGCCGGTGCCGACGTTGCGCGAATTGGCGATGACATCCTCGAAGGGGATGATGCCCATGCCCTTCTTGTCGAAGTTCTCGACGATGTTCGAGCCCAGGTGCAGGCGCGCGTCGTCGAGCACCGGCGAGTCAAGGGTGACCACGCCGTCCTCCAGCGCCGCCGCGGCGGTCAGCATCTTCATGACGGATCCGGGCTCGTAGACCTGGCTGTAGACCGGGTCGGAGAACAGCTCGGGCGATTTCTCGGCGACCTCGGAGTAATCGTTGGCGTCATATCCGGGCACGCTCGCCCAGGCCAGGATCGCGCCCGTGTAGGGGTCGATCACGGCGCCCGTCACGCGCGTGGCGCGGTCGGCCACCCACGCGGCGTAGAGCTCCTTCTCGAGGCGCAGCTGAAGACTGGCATCGATGGTCAGCTGCACGCTGCCGCCCTCGGTCGCGGTCGTGGTGCTGCCATTGATCGCGGCAACCGCGCCGCTCTGCCCTGACAGCACGTCCTGGCTCGATTGCTCAATGCCGTAGCGACCCAGGCCTTCCTGGTTGACGAAGCCCAGCAACTGGCTCGCGAGCGTCGTGTTCGGCGAACCGCCGGCATTGGGGTAGAAGCGCACCGGGTGCGGCTCCAGGTCAAGCTGCGCGAGCGACTCGTCGGCGAGGCCTGCGCGCACGGCGGCGCTCTGGGCCTCGGTCAGCTGTCGCGCCACGATTACGTACGGCCGGTCGGCGGTGAACCGCGCGGTGAGCTCGGTGGTCTGCTGGTCAGACATGTTGAGGATCTCGGCCAGTCGCGCGGGAATGGTCTCGCGCTGCTCGTCGCTCATCAGGTCGGGGTACGCGGCCAGCAGGTCGCGATAGGCCGTCGTGGCGAGGACATTGCCGCCACGGTCAAGGATCTGGCCGCGCTCGATGGCCCGCCCCTCGCCGGGTCGCAGGACCTGGGCGGCGGCTAGTCCGCGCAGCATGTCCGACTGGCCGATCTGCCAGTAGGCCAGGCGCAGACCCAGCAGCGACGCGATGAGCGCAAAGATGCCCAGCAGCGCGACCAGCCGCAGACGGCTGTCAGTTCGTCCGAGCATCGCTCATCTCTCGATCAGGCGAGCCCCGACTGGGAGCTGGTCCAGGCCCAGACCCTGCGCGTTTTCAAGCACGGTCGACTCGGCGCCCCAGTGAAGGACGCCCGTCTCGACCGTCTGGATCTGACGGTGCAGGTCGTCGCTCTGCACCTGCAGCTGCACGATCTGGTATTCGGTCGCCGCGAGCTGGACGGTCTGCGCGAGATACGTCAGACCCAGCAGGAAGGCGACCAGGATGACGGCCAGCAGCGCCCCGACCGGGTGGACGCGCCGGCCGGCGCGATCCGGTCGTGACACGCGGCGGCGGGTGGTGGGCGCGGGTCGTGCGCCGCGCCACGGCCGTTCGACGTAGGTGGCTGTCATCGCGCCCAGCCCTCCGTGTCGTAGGCGTCATAGGTGGCCTCGCGCCGCCCCCGGTCGTCCATCAGCTCGGGCGTGATCCAGTTCTCTCCGGGGTTCTCCCCGTCACCCTGCGGCGAGTCGCCCGGGCGGCGCTCGCGCACTTCGTGCTGGCGTTTGCCGTAGGTGCGCCGCCTGTTGGCGCGGTTACGTCTACTCACCGCTGTCGTCGCTCCGGGCTCATGCCGCGAGCCGCCGTGCGGCGCGCAGCAGGGCGCTGCGCGAGCGCGGGTTGCGTGCCACTTCGGCGTCGCTCGGCCGGCGCGGCTGGGCGCCAACAAGCGCGAGCCGCGGCTGGCGGCCGCAGACGCATACCGGCGATTCGGGCGGGCAGATGCAGCCCCGTCGTTCGGCCGCAATGAAGCGCTTGACGATGCGGTCCTCGAGCGAGTGGTACGAGATGACCGCGAGCCGGCCATTGGTGCGCAGGATCCCGACGGCCGCGGCAAGCGCCACGGGGAGTGTCTCGAGCTCGCGGTTGACCGCGATGCGCAACGCCTGGAAGACGCGCGTCGCGGGGTGGACTCGCCGCCGCCCCCTGGGAGGGGCTGGGGCGGCGGCGGCCACGATGTCTGCGAGCTGTTGGCCAGTCGATATTGGTTCGCGACCGCGCCGCGCGACCACGGCGCGCGCGATGCGGCGTGCCTGCGGCTCCTCGCCGAGGCGTTTGAACAGGTCCGTCAGCGCGTCCTCGTCGAGCTCGTTGATCAACGTCGAGGCAGGCACGCCGCGCCCGGTGTCGAAGCGCATGTCAAGCGGACCTGTCGCGCGAAAGGAGAACGCGCGCGCGTCGTCGGCCAGTTGGTACGACGACAGCCCCAGGTCGAAGAGGATCCCGTCGGCCGGGTTGAAGCCGGCGTCGTCGGCCACGTCGGCCAGCTCTTCGAAGTTCGCCTGGCGCAGCGTCAGCCGTGCGCCTAAGTCGGCCAGCCGTTCTCGCGTTCTGGCGATGGCCGCCCGATCGGCGTCGAGGCCGAGCAGGCGGCCATCAGGAGAGGTGGCCTCCAGGATCGGCCGGGAGTGCCCACCACCGCCGACGGTCGCGTCTATCTGGAAGCTGCCCGGAGCGGGTGCGAGGGATTCCAGTACCTCTTGCACCATCACGGGCAGGTGCCCTTCCGTCACGGCATCCGCCAACGGTGGTCCCTGCTGACCCTGGAGGCTCATTTGGTGGCGCCTAGATCCCGAGGCCGCCGATGCGCTCGGCGAACTCCTCGGAGCTCATCTCGGCGCTGATGCCGTCCCAGCGCGCGGGCTCCCACAGCTCGATGTGGTCCGCCGCACCGACGACGACTGCATCCGACTTGAGGCCACCGAAGTGGCGCAGGCTGGCGGGCAGGACGATCCGGCCCTGGCCGTCGAGCTCTACTTCGAAAGCGCCCGAGAAAAGGAAGCGCGTGAACAGACGTGCGCCGGCATCGGCGTAGCGCTCGGCGCTGGCCGCTTCGGCAAGGGTCTGCCACGCGGCCTTGGGGAAGATCGCGACGCAGTTCTCCAGCCAGCGACAGACCGTCGCGCCGGCGGCCAGGTCGGCTCGGAAACGCGCGGGCACGGCTACCCGGCCCTTGCCGTCGATTGAATGCCGGAACTCGCCGGTGAACACACCGCTACCTCGTGGTCGCTGGACAGGAGCGCGGCTCGAAGAGGTTTGTCACCACCCGGGCGTGCGAATTCGTGCCAAAACGCGTGCCCGGGCGGGACTGTCTATGTCTCTCTCCCCACTTTGACCCACTCTGGGCCACTTCGTGGGATCATAGTGCACGCCGAAGCCACGTCAAGCCCCAATCCAACACGTAGTGGGATCGGCGCCCGGGCCGGTGCATGCAGCGCACCTATCGTCCGTCCGGCAACCCAGGTCCGGGCCGACGGCGCGCTCCAGACGCTCGCTGGTGCAGGAGGCGCACCGGGCGAACGACCAGCGCAGTCAGATGCCTCTGGACCGGGTTTGACCGGACGCTAGGTGCGTCGAGCGCACCACGACGCGGGATGCGGAGCGATCAGGTGCCGGTCATCACTCCGAAAAGCCACATGGCAAAGAGGATGCCCGCGAACACGGCCACGACCACGAGCAGGAGCAGGATCTGCGTCGAGAATGGGCCGCCGTTGTCGTCGATGGTCATCGCGTGGACCCGCCGATGACTGCTTGTTTCGCGGCCTCGAACTCGGCGCTGGTGATCGCACCCTGTTCGCGCAGCGCGGCCAGTCGCTCGAGCTTCGACACGAGGTCTTCCTGCGCGCCCCAGCCGCGTTCGTGGGCGTGCGACACGAGGTCGTTCAGCAGTCGCTTGCGGGCCGACGTCAACGCAACCGGTGAATCGGCCGTCTCCGTCCCGAGAAACGCGCGCCGGCTGGGCAGCAGCCCCAGCAAGGGCAGGATGCCCATGATCTCGAAGACGATGCCCGGAATGAGCCAGCCCCAGACGATCCCGCCCTGGTCGCCGGGCGGCCAGAGGGCGTACTCGAGGAAGTTCCAACCAAGGCTGATGAAAAGCGCCGGCCAGGCCAGCGCCACCAGGCCAGCAAATGGGCCGCCGATCTGCGATCCCTTCCAGCCAGCCAAGGCCGCGGATCCCAGGCCCGCAAAGATCGACAGCGGCAGGAGCACGACGGTGCCTTCGGGGCAGTGCGTTTGGATCTCGTACGGGCCACCCTCGGCGCAGAAGCCGCCGACATCCATCACCGCGCGCATGCTCAAGAAAACCAGCGTCAGGGAGGCCGCGAGGCCGGCGATCCCGAGCAGGTACAGAGCGACGTCAACCAGGCCGTAACGCGAGCTCGAACCCCACTCGTTCACGCTCGCGATGGTAACCACCCGCGACTCACGGCGTAGTACTGCTGGTTGCCTTGTGACGGGACGTCGATTTGCCTAGGGTGCGGGCATGGCGATCCAGACCAGGCCGCTGCCCCCGCAGTCGGGCATGCAGCCGCAGGATGCGAGTGCGCCTGCGCCGCTGCGCCGCTGCACGTTCCGTCGCGTGGCCCTGAAGGCCGCGGCCGGTCCGCGCGGACTGCCGATGTACGACGTCGCGTGCACGTTCCCCGATCGGCGCAAGGCCGTGCCGCTGGGTGATATCGAGGACGCCCGCCCGGTGTGCGCGTCGTGCACCTACCAGGGGATCTTCCGGGCCGACTCCGACTAGTCGCGGGTTGCCCGCGCAACGCGGGTGCCGGTCTTCGGGTGTAACTGATTTCGTCTCCGCAGTCGGCCCCGCCGGGCCGCTGCTGCGCGCCCTTGGCTTGCCCCTGCAGATGCAGGCGCTGGCCTGCGGGCTTGCCAGCGAGACGGTCTGTAAGCCGAGTTCTGTCCCGATCTTGCGATCGGGGACGGTCATCCATCTACGACGACGGTTACCCGCCGTCTCTAGCGGCCGACCCGGGAGCCGAGCGACGCCGCTCGCCTCGAACTTGCGTCCGACCGCTCCCCTATTTGGCCTTGCTCCGGGTAGAGCTTGCCCGTTTCACTCCGGCCCGCGGTTGCCCGCTGCCGGCTCGTCTCTGTGGCGCTGGTCCTCGCCTCTCGGCGGACGGGAGTTACCCGCTACCCTGCGTCGCGGAGCTCGGACTTTCCTCGTGTCGGTAACGGCTTGCGCCGACGGGACACGCGACCGTCCGACCATCTCGCTGGCCCCCTGATTCTACCCCGGGTCGCCCAGCGCTCCGCCCCCAGTCAGGTCGAGCCGCCAGTCGTTGCAGTGCAGCACGCTGCCGCTGCCAGGTGGGTACTCGAAGTCGATCGCCTCAAGCAGCGTGAAGCCGAGTTTTCGGCAGATCGAGTTGGACGGTGCGTTGTCGACCGATGGAAAGGCGTGCACGAACTGGTATTGGACTGTGTCGGCTTTGATTACCTCGAGCAGCAGGCGCATCCCCGCGGTAGCGAGCCCGCGGCCCTGATGCTCGGGCAGCACGAGCCACCCGACCTCCCACACGGTCGTGCCGCGCCACTCCTTCTCCCAGTAGCCGACCGCGCCGGCGTGCACGTCGCCGACCACGACTTTGTACTGCCGCGAATCAGGTTTCTCGTATCGCGCCTGACGTTCGGCGATCTTCTGCTCGCTCTCCGGGCCGCCCAGGTGCTCGGTCATAACGGGATCTCCGAGCAGTCGGCGCATGAGCGCCAGGTCGCCGCTCCCCCACGGCTCGATCCGGATTTCACTCATCGCTGATCGGCCTTGAGATCTAACCGCCAGTCATTGCCGTGAACAGGGTTCCCCGGCGGATATTCATAGTCGATCGGTCCGACGAGCTCAAAGCCGAGTTTGCGGCAGAGCGCGTTGGAAGGCGCGTTGTCGACCGTCGTGGTGGCGTGGACGTAGCGTCGATTGCCGTCGCGGCGCATCTGCTCGAATGCCAATCGCATCGCCGCCGTGGCGATGCCGCGACCCTGGAACTCGCGGCGCACGCTCCAGCCGGTCTCCCAGGCGAGCGAGCCGTCCGCCTCCTCGTGATCCCAGTAGCCGAGCCAGCCGACACCCTCGCCGTCGACCACGATGCGCAGGCTGCGCGGGTTGTTGACGTAACGCGCCTGGCGCTCGTCGAGCTTGTCCTTGCTCTCTGGCCCGCCCAGGTACTCCATCATCTCTGGCACGCCCAGCAACGCGTCGAGCAGCGGCCGGTCCGCGGCGCTCCATGGCTCCAGCGAAACGACGGGCTCGGTCACAGGGCGCCCCCTCGCTCCATCGCGGCGGCCGCGGCGGGATCGTCGAGCGCGAGATTCGCCAATGCGTCGGCCTGGACGTTGTTCTCGCGCCGCTCGTGGCGCAGCGACCAGCGGTCGAACTGGCGCAGCAGCTCCATCGCCCGCCCGGCGAGCGGACGTATCAGGGGATGCTTGATCTTCCAGCGGCCGCTCAGCTGCTCGACGATCAGCATCGAATCCAGGACGAGCTCGACCTCGCGCGCGCCCATGGCCAGCGCCTTCTCCAGGGCCAGGATGACGCCCGTGTACTCGGCGTAGTTATTGGTCTGGATGCCCAGCGGCCGGCTGATCATGGCAACGGGCGGGCAGTCGGGA
>DATBRX010000042.1:0-8842 GCA_036560085.1 Candidatus Limnocylindrales bacterium | reverse complement strand
GCCCGGCGAGGCCGGCCCCATCAAGACGTTCCAGGGCATCGGCTACGTGCTGGACACTGAGGGCAACCTCGGCGACTCGAGCACCAGCCATGGCGGCGGCACAGCGACCGGCTCGACCGGCCCGGCCACCGGCACCGCGGTAACGGCCTAGCCCCTTTCGGGGCTCTCGGCGCTCTCGACGCTCGCGCCGCGTTCAGCTTGGCCCGCGAGTTACCCCGCGCTGGCTATGCCTCTTCGCGCTGGCGGCCCAGGAGCGTAAGCAGCATCGCCAGCGCCGGCAGGAACGCCGCCGTCACCAACAGTCGGTGCGCGCCGCTGACGAAGAGGCCAACGCCCAAGCCCAGCGAGAACGTCGTCCCCGCCAAAAGGGTCTGGCCGTCCATGCCCTCGAGGGCGACCTGCGTGTCGCGCGCCGCGACCTGTGTCCGCGCGACGGCATCGGGCAACCGCGCCGCGGCGCGCTCCGCCGTCTGGCGAGCCACCTCGGCCGCTTGCTGCGCGCCGCTCACGACCGCATTGATCTGAGTCTGCCCGGTCCCGTTCTCGTTGTTGTCGGTGTCGGTGCTGGTGCTCTTGCGCGTCGTGGTCGAGCGCGTCCCTGTCTGAGCCATGGTGAGTCCCTCCGCTGTGTGGATGACCGGATGGTCCACCAGCGCCGCTCGCTGACATTCCGGCGCGAACCCGCGCGCCGTATCAGCCTGCTTTCAGGTGCGTCCCGCTCGCGACGATCTAACGCGTCGCGCCCGCGGCGGCCTTCGATCGGACACGCCGGATCGAAGACGGATTGCGCGGCCACGGCCGTCCGTCCGCGGCGGACAGGAACCAGATACCGGACAGGCTGCGGTCCGGGAAACGGAGCCACGTGCGGACCTGGCGCGACGTCGCGGGCAGCACAGCCCGCAAGAGCGCGGCGTTGGCCGCTACCTGCCGCCGAGCGCTCCGGTCTTCCGGCAGAACCATGACCCTGGCGATGGCCCGCGCCTCCCAGCCAAACCGCTTGCGGGCTACCGATCGGGCAAGGCGAACCTTGACATCGAGCTGACGAAGCGTGCCTTCGACTGACGCCAACTCGGACTTGATCTCGATCACCAGCAGCGTTCGCGATTGGGGGTGCCAGGCCAGGATGTCGTACGACCCGCGCTCACCCCACTCCGAGAACGTGACCTCCGTCTGCACCTCCCAGCCTTGCCGACGCAGGACCTCGATAACTCGCGCGCCCACCAGCGAGTGGACCCGATCTATGAGCCGATCCACCTCCGCACCGCGGTAACTGACGCGCACCTCGAGCTCCGCCCCCAGCGCGGCCAGGCAACGTTCGACCTCGTCGAAACGCAAGCGGTCGACCAGGTCACGCTCGATTCGCCCGATTTTCCAGCGGACGACACCCGAGTTGGCGCTCAGCTCACGCTGCGTTAGGTGTGCCCGCTGGCGGAGCGCGCGATGGATGCGGCCGACGCGGCGATTGATCACGCTGGCAGTGTCGGGATCGCGGGTTATCGCCGGCTTGGCGCGCCGTTATCCCGGCATGCCGCGACCATCCCGGCAGGTGTACCCGCTGGTCGACCTTACGCGCGTGCGGCCTCGCCCACAGCGCTCGCCCCGCCCACGACCACGCTCAGCACCGACGCGGTCGCGCCTCGCCGAGCTCTCCTGCGCGGCTTAAGGCTGACAGGTGAGCACTTCTGCTGGGATGACAGGTGCGGTGGGGATGGCGGACGGGGGGCGGGGATCGCGTGGCCCGGGTTAGGGGGCAGCAGTCGGCGGCGGTTCCGTCGGTGGCGGGTCGGTCGGCTTGGGAGTGCCTGGCGGCGGCGTCGGCCCGGGCGGCGGCGTGGGTCCCGGGCCGGGCGTGTGATCGGGTGGTGGCTGCGGGGTTGGCTGGGGCGCGGATGCGCAATCAATGGGCGCGATGAAGCCGCCCCAGTCCGAGCGACCAAAGAGGTGCGCGGTGGTGCCGCCGTTCTCGCCGCGCACGCCCGTGCCGCGCCGCGCGCGCTCCATCCAGCCGAGGTCCGCCTCGATCCAGCGCGGCGGGTCGGCCGCCTCCGCCTTCGCGATGTCGACGAACCAGCGGCCGCACATCTGGGTGTAGAGGAGGCCCGGCGGGTCGACCTGGAACTGGCCGCCCGGCTGCGTGCCCTCGATGAACCACTCGGTCCGCGTATCGCGCGTCCACGGACCCGGCGCGCCGCCGGACCAGGCATCGATCGTCGCCTGGACGACGCCTGGCGGTGGCGCCGGGAACGTGGCCATGGGCCAGTCGCGCGAGAGCTCGCGCAGGAACGACGACCAGATGCGCCCCGGTCCGTCGGCGGCGATGATCGAGAAGTCGCCGGCGTTCGGCGCGGAGTGATCGCTGTTGCCCGTCCAGACCGACGCGACGATGTGCATCGCGTTGGGATCAGCCGGCGGTCCCAAATACCCGAACGCGAGCAGGTCGCGCAGGTCGTTGGCGGTACCCGTCTTGGCTGCGGCCGGCCGGCGCTCGCTGCCCGGGACCAGCGGATCGCGGATGCCGTTGATGATCTGCAGGCGCGGCCCGAAGACCGTGTTGAGCGCCGGGTCGGTCGAATCCTTGAGGATGTCGCTCATCAGCCACGCGGCCTGTTCGGTCAGGACCTGGGTGGGCGCAGCGGGCGTGACCGGGACCGGGTTGCCGTTGGCGTCGGTGATCGAGAGGATCGTCTGGATCGGCTCATAGACACCCTGGTTGGCCAGGGCCCCGTAGGCCGCGGTCAGCTCGACCTGCTTCACCTCGACGGTGCCGATGGCGCTGGCGAGGCCCGCCTGGAAGAGCTGCCTCTCGCGCAGGAAGTCCAGGTCCATGGCGCTCGCGAGGCTGGCAACGGGGTCGACCCCAATGCGGTCCAGTGCCCGGATGGCCGGGATGTTGAGCGAGTACGTCAAGGCATCGCGCATCAGGACCGGCCCGCGCTCCTTGCGGTCGGCGTCGCGCGGGTACCAGTCGCGGCTGAACTCGGTGATCACGTCGTTGAGGAGCGTGCCCGGCGTGACGACGCGTTGATCGAATCCGGCCGCGTACATGATCGGCTTCCACGCCGACCCGGGCTGCCTGAAGGCCGACCCCGCGACGTCGTACTTGGGATCGAATTGCGGTGAGGCGATGTCGTCGCGGTAGTAGCCGGCGCTGCCGACGTAGGCGATCACCTGCCCGGTCCGCGCGTCCATCGCCACGAGCGAGCCGTTGTGGATGTCCGTGCCGTGGAGCGCCTCGATCCAGCGCCGGTCCTCGCCCAGGCCCTGGGCGTCGATCTCGGCCTCCATCTGGCCAGTCGGCAGGTTGGGCACGATCGTGCCCGCGGCAACGTATTTCTCCGCCAGGGCCTGCGCGCCCATGTCGAGCGTCGTGATCACCCTGTAGCCGCCGCGCTCGACGGGGGCGCGATCGGCGACGAGCGCCTCGAGCTGCCTCTTCATGTAGAAGACGAAGTGCGGCGCCTTGAGCTCGAACGGAGTTGGCGGCTTGAGGACGATCGGCTCGGCGAGCGCCTGGTCGAGCTGCTGCGGCGTGAGTCGTATGAAGTGGCCGTCGCCGCGCTCGAGGTTCTCCAGGATCTTGTTGCGCCGCTTGACCGGCGTGGCGATCTCCGGATGCGCCTCCGTCGGCACGAGCGGCACCACGAGCTGGCCGTTTGCGTCCGTCTCAGCCCACTTGTAGAGGTCATAGCTGTTGGGCGCCTGGGGCAGACCAGCAAGGATGGCGGCCTGGGCCGGGGTGAGCAGCTTGAGGTCGGACACGCCGAAGTAGACCTCGGCCGCGGCAGCGATGCCGTACGCGGCGTGGCCGTAATAGATCTGGTTGAGGTATGCGGTCAGGATGCGTTGCTTGCCTTCATCGCCCGGATAGGCACTGGTCAGGTTGCGCGCGAGCAGGATCTCCTTGACCTTGCGCTCGAGCAGCCGGTCAGGATCGGCGACCAGCTCGGGGTCGAGCAGCCGCTGCCGGACCAGCTGCTGGGTGATCGTTGATGCGCCGCGGTCGCCTTCGCCCGCCAGGCTTTCCAGTGCCGCCGACAGGATGGCGTTGGGGTCGTAACCCTCGTTGTCCCAGAACGTCTGGTCCTCGACGGCAATCGTGGCGTCGAGCAGGACCTTGGGGATGGCCTCGTACGCGACCACGCGCCGCCGCTCGATCTGGAAGCGCGCCAACTCGACGGTCCCGGTGCGGTCGTAGACGACCGTCGGCTGGGCGAAGTCGAGCTGCTCGAAGTTCGAGACCGGCGGCAGCTCGGCCTCCATCTGGGCGATGAACGACAGCCCGGTCGTCGTGCCCAGTCCAATGGAGCCACCGATTGCCCCGAAGAAGCCGACCACCCCCGCGAGGGCCAGCACCGCGTACAGGCCCAGCCGATTCGGGGGCGCGGAGCGCGAGCGCACGCGTGCGATGGCGATTCGCCGCACGTTGGGGTTGCCCCGCCCGTTGCGCCGGCCGTGGCCATTGCCGCGGTCGTGCCCGTTGCCGTTGCCGTTGCTGCCGTTGCGCAGACGGCTGCGCGCCGGTTGTCCTCGATACACCTTGCTCGATTGTGGACGATCCAGCGTCAGGTCATGCGGCGCGCGCCGCCGCAGAACGCGCTCGGCGTAGCAGCGCCAGCACGTGGCGCTCGTCGCTGTTCAGGCCGGACGGCCCGGTAAGCACCGGGGCGACATGGGCGTTGGGGCGTGGATCTGCCGGCACAAGGACGACGGGGTTGATGTAGCTGCGCCGGCAGACGGCGGGTGTGTTCCCCAGCTGCTCCGCCACGGCTCGCACGACCGCGGGCAGGTCATCGTTGCGCCGCAGCTCCTGCGCCGCGAGGACCGTCGCGGCCCATGTCCGGAAATCCTTGGCCGTGAAATCGTCGCCGGTCACGGCGCGAATGTAGTCGTTGACGTCCTCCGACTCGACCGGCCGCTCATCGCCGTTTTCGTCGCGGTACTCGAACAGCCGCTGACCGGGCAGGTCCTGGCAAGCGCGGATGATGCGCACGAGGCGGCGGTCGCTCAGGCCCACCTCGAAGCGCTTCCCGCCCTTGCCGCGAAACGACAGGCGCATCCCGCCGCGGCCGTCCGGGCGGGCGTGCCGATTGCGCAGCGTGGTCAGACCGAATGATGAGTTCTCGCGCGCGTAACGCTCGTTGCCTACGCGCAGCAGGGTCCGGTCGAGCAGCCGCACGACAGCCGCGAGCACCTTGTCGCGTGGCATGCCCGGGCGACGCAGGTCGCGTGCGACACGTCGCCGCAGCCGGGGGAGGGCGCGGGCGAAGGCGATGCTGCGCTCGAACTTGGTCTGGTCGCGCGCCTTGGTCCAGTCGGCGTGATAGCGGTACTGCCGTCGCCCGCGCGCGTCGCGGCCCATCGCCTGAATGTGGCCGCGCGCGGAAGCGCAGATCCACACCTCGCGCCACGCCGGCGGGATGGCCAGCGCGCGAATGCGCGCGAGCGTCGCAGGGTCCTTTACGAGCCGCCCGGCAGCATCGCGGTAGCTGAACCCGCGGCCGCGGCGGATGCGCCTGATGCCCGGCTCCGCCGGGTCGGCGTAGCGCAGGCCTGCGGCCCGGGCCGCCTCCACCCCGTCGCTTGCGGTGGCTGCATCGCGCCCCTCATCGGCCATGACCCGGACGCTAGCCCGCGCCGGCGCGGTCGCGCGATGTCCCACCAGCCATGCGGCGTTTCGATGGAGTTGCAGCGCTGGCTGAGCGCCAGCATGTCGCGCTGAAACCGACCCGGCACCGATCCTTTGCCCTTGGCGCCGGCCCGATTATCGCCGTGAGATGCTTGGGCCGGCGTCGAGCTCTCGCCCGCACCGCGAGGACCCGTCGTGACCATACCGATGAGCGCCTCTGGGGGGCCGCAGCCGCCAACAGGCGCGCCTCTCGCGGGCGCGCCGCCCGGAGGCACGCCGCCGACCAGCGCCATGCCCCGCGCCAGTCGCATGCCCGCGCCGCCCGGCCCGCCGCCGGTCGTCCTGGACCACGTCAGCCGCAGCTTCGGCAAGGTCCTGGCCGTCGACGACCTCTCGCTGATGGCCGCGCCGGGCAGCCTGCTCGGCGTCATCGGGCCGAGCGGCTCGGGCAAGACCACGACCATCCGGCTCATGCTCGGCGCCCTCAAACCTGACCGCGGGGTCATCCGCGTGCTGGGCGAGGACCCGCGCCACTTCCACCGCCGGACCCGCGAGAGCATCGGCTACATGCCCCAGTCGTTCGTGCTCTACCCGGAGCTGACCGCGCGAGAGAACGTCAATCACATGGCCGCGCTCTTCGGGATCGGGCCGCTGCGCCGCGGTCGCCGGGTGGCGGAGGTGCTGGAGCTCGTTGACCTGGGAGAGGCTCGTGACCGCCGCGCATCAGACCTGTCCGGTGGCATGCAGCGCCGCCTCGAGCTCGCCTGTGCGCTCGTCCATAAGCCGCAGCTGCTCGTCCTCGACGAGCCCACGGCGGGCATCGACCCCTTGCTGCGAACGCGCATCTGGCACGAGCTCGACCATCAGCGGCGCGAGGGCGCGACGGTGCTGGTCACGACGCAGTACGTGACGGAGGCCGAGTACTGCGATGCCGTGGCCCTGATCTCCGGCGGCCGGCTCATCGCCCATGCCACGCCGACGGACCTGCGTCGCATGGCCCTGGGCGGCGAGGTCATCGAAGTCGGCACGAGCGCGCCGTTCGATGCCCGCTCCCTGCCACCGATCGAGGGCGTGGTCCGTGTGCGTCAGATGGGACCCGCACAGATGTTGGTGATCGCCCACGACGCCGGTGTCGCGAGCCCGCGTGTCGCCGCGGCGGTTGCCGCAGCCGGCGGCCACGTCGACTACAGCCGCGAATATCGGCCCACCTTCGACGAGGTGTTTGCGGCACTGGTCACGAGCGATGCTGAGGCGCGCGCGGAAGCGGAATCGGACGCCGAAGCTCAAGCGAGCTTCGAATGACCGACCTTCTGCTGGGGCCCTTCAAGTCGATCGGTCGGGTCTGGGCCCAGGTCGGCAAGGAGCTCATCCAGGTACGCCGCCGGCCGGGCGCGTTCTTCAGCCTGGTCCTTGGGCCGTTCCTGATCATGGCCGTCTTCGGCCTCGGCTACACCGGTGTCCGGCGGCCGCTCGAGACGGTGGTCGTCATCCCGTCCAACCTGTCCTTGCCGCGCGAAGTGGCGTTCTACCAGGATCTTGCCGGCCCGGCGCTGCACATAGTCCGTGTTGATGAGACCCCCGACGCCGCGCACGCCCAGCTCGCCGCCCGGCAGCTGGACCTCATCGTCAGCGCGCCGGCAGACGCCTCGGAGCAATTCCGCGCCGGCCGCCAGGCGCAGATCGACGTGGAGTTCAACTCGGTCGATCCCGTCGAGGCCGGCAACGCCAGCTTCCTGGCCGGCCTGCTCGACCAGCAGATCAACCGCGAGATCATTCGCCAGGCCGTGAGCGAGGGCCAGTCGTACCTGCTCGAAGACGTCTCGCCACCGGTGCGCGTGCCGCCCGACGTGATCGCTGCGCCGACCACCGTGCACCTCACCAACATCGCGCCCACTCAGCCCAACGTCGTCGGCTTCGCGGCTCCGGCCGCGCTGGCGTTGATGCTCCAGCACATGGCCGTGACTCTCACCGCGCTCTCTTTCGTGCGCGAGCGCATGTCCGGCGCACTCGAGCTGTTGCGCGTCTCGCCGCTCAACTCGTTTGAGCTCGTGCTGGGCAAGTACCTGGGCCTGGGCGCAGTCAGCGCGCTGATCGCCGCGATCAGCGTCGCCCTGCTGGTGGGCGGGCTGGGTGTGCCAATGCTGGGTAGCTGGCTGATGGTCGGATTGGTGATTGCGCTGATCATCCTGGCCAGCCTTGGCATCGGGCTGATCATCTCGGTCGTATCGGATTCCGAGCGTCAGGCGGTGCAGCTGTGCCTGCTGCTGCTGCTCGCGTCGGTGTTCTTCTCCGGATTCGTCCTGCCGGTGCACGAGTTCAAGGAGGGGGTCCAGTACGGCTCGTATGTCTTGCCCGTGACGCACGGCATCAGGCTGCTGCAGGACTTCATGCTGCGCGGCGATACGACCGCGTGGTGGCAGCTGGGCGCGCTCGCCGCGCTCGCGGTCGCATTCCTTATCCTGACCATCGTGCTGCTGCGAAGGACCCTGCGCAGTGCCTGATGGCACAGTCCCACAACGAATTCGCCCGCGCCATCCGCGGCTGCGCCTGCTGGGACTGGTCGCGGTTGCCTACGGGCTGGTCGGACTGCTGCTCTTTGTGACCGTGGCGGTCGCGATCAACGGCCCGCTCGAGCGAGCACATGCGCTTTCCGCGTCGCTCGACGAGGAGCGGGCGGGATTGGTCGCGACGATGGAGCAGGCGCGCGCGACGCTCGTTGACATGAGCCTGGGCGTGGGCGGTGTCGATGAATCGCTGGCAAGCGCGCAAGCGGCGACAGATCGCGCCGCGGGCATCAGCACCAGCCTCGCGTCGAGCATGTTCGGCCTGCGCGACTCCATGTCGATCTCCATCCTCGGCACGCAGCCGCTGCAGAGTCTCGCGGCCGGCTTCGACGCGAGCGGTCAGCAGCTGTCCGCCCTGGCGACGGACCTCGCGACCATCAGCTCATCGCTCAGCACCAACCGCGGCGCGGTCGAGACGACCAGCGAGAGCCTGGGCAAGCTCGCAGTGTCGCTGGCCGAGCTGCGCGTCCTGGTGCGCGACAGCCCCGACGTCGAGATCTCGGCGGCCAGCCTCGACGCGATCCGCCTCGCGGTCTACGCCATCTGCGGCTGGCTGGCCGTGCTCGCCCTGGGGTGCGTTGTCGGCGGGCTCTACCTCTACCGACTGGGCGGAAGGGGCCGACTACCCGCGGAGTGAATCAGCCGCGGACCA
>DATBRX010000041.1:0-8040 GCA_036560085.1 Candidatus Limnocylindrales bacterium | reverse complement strand
CGGGCAACGGTACGTAGGTCAGGGGGCGTCATGCGGCGAGCGGGCCTGCGGCAATGTAGGCCGGACCCGCCGCGTGCACCCAACCTCGCATCAGTAGAAATGTCACCGCGCTCGACACCACCTGCGGGCCATAGCCGGTTTCCGCGACCAACAGGTCAAGGCCAGCCGGCCCTTCAGCCAGACGCCGCGCGATGGCGCGCTCAGCCGCGCCCAGCGTGGCCAAGGCAGCCTCCCTCGAGCTGACTGCCTGTTGCTCCTCGCTGTCCTCCGCCGCCACTGGCACGGACAAGTAGCCGAGATCCTCGACGAGCTCGTCGAGCCCGATGAGCGGCCGCGCGGGCGTGTCGTGCAACAGCTTGAGCGCGCCCGCGACCGACCACTCACCGACGCGACCAGGCGCGACGAATACCGGCCGGCCAAGGCCCAGCGCGTGGTTGGCCGTGTTGATCGCACCGCTCCGTGTTGGTGCCTCGACCACGAGAACGGCGTCCGACAGCGCGGCAATGATCCGGTTACGCCTGGGGAACGTGCCGAGCTTTGGATGATCGTCCGGGTGGTGCTCGCTGATGACGGCGCCGCCGCGCGCGACGACCTCGTCGCGCAACCGCTGGTGGGCGCGCGGCCCCGGAAAGTGATGGCCACCGCCGATCACGCCGACCGCCCTGCCTTCGTTGTCGAGGGTGGCGGCGTGGGCCGCGCCGTCGATGCCCACCGCGAGTCCCGACACCACGGTCGCCTCGAATTCAACGACGCGCGCCGCGATCTTGGCTGCGAGTGCCCGACCCTGCGGCGTGGGTCGCCGAGTGCCGACGATGCCCACCGTCCGCAATCCGTGCAGTGCCTGCCGATCGCCCAGGCCGTGGATGACCGGCGGCGGGTCGGGCAGGTCGCGCAACCGTGCCGGGTAGTCGGTATCCAGCGATGTATACGTCCACAGCCCGAGCGCGCTGATTGCCTGTAACGGCTGGGTCGGATTCGCGGCGGTCGCGCGCAGGGCCGCGACAGCCGACTTGATCATCGGCACGCGACCGTCCTCTTGGCGCCGCCGCTGGAACCACGAGTCAAAGCGACCGTCACGCACCGCCTCCAGCGCCGCGCCCGCGCTGCCGAACTCACCGATCAGCGAGTTGAACGTCTCCTCGCCTACGCCCTGGACCGATGCGAGACAGATCCACTCGTCGCGTGTGTTCACGCCGCGAGAGGTTGGGCGGCGGGCGCGGCCGGGTCGCGCAGGCTGCCTGCTGCCCTGACATCGTGCTCGCTCACGCTGGACCGCCCGGCCAGGTCAGCCATCGTCCGCGCGACGCGCAGGAGACGGTGCACCGATCGCGCGCTCAAGTGATAAGTGGCCGCGAATTCCTCGAGCACTTCCGTCGCAGAGCGCGTCATGGCGGCCGCGGCCAGAACAGCGGTGCCAGGGAGCAGAGCATTGGGCCGCCCGCCGTTGCGCGCCAGGGCAACGTGGCGCGCCGCGAGGATGCGTGCCCGTACTGCGGCGCTTCCCTCCGGGCTTGGTCCGCTCAGCAGGACCTTGGGTGGCACGCGCGACATCTCGATCTCCATGTCGAACCGGTCGCGCAGCGGGCCGCTCACCCGGCGCACGTAGCTCTCGGGATCGCCTGTCTTGCAGACGCAGCGCCGCTGCAGATCGTTGAAGTAGCCGCAGCGGCATGGGTTCATCGCCGCGACCAGCTGGAAGCGCGCGGGGTAGCGGACATGGCCGCGTGCCCGGGCGATCGTCAGCACGCCCTCCTCGAGCGGCTGGCGCAGGGCGTCCAGCGTGGGCCGGTCGAACTCGGCGAGCTCATCGAGGAACAGGACGCCGTGATGGGCGAGCGTCGCCTCACCGGGCTGGAGCGCAGGTCCGCCGCCCACGAGCGCCGCGTACGAAGACGTGTGGTGCGGCGCGCGGAAGGGCCGCTCACGGCGCAGCCCCTGTTCCAGCGAGCCGCCGTCGAGCATCCCGGCGACGCTCTCGATGACAGTCACCTCGAGCGCCTCCTCGTCGTCGAGCGGCGGCAGCAATCCGGGGATCGCCCGTGCGAGGAGCGTCTTGCCGGCGCCCGGCGGGCCGACGAGCAACAGGTTGTGGCCGCCCGCGAGCGCGATCTCGAGTGCCCAGCGCGCCTGGTGCTGGCCGCGCACCTCCGCCAGGTCCACCGGCGCAAGGCGTGCCGTCAGTGTGGTCCCGGCACGCGCCGCGGCACCCGCCGCGCCCACGCCGCGCGGTCCGCTCAGCTCAACAGCCGATCGGCGCACCGCCCGCGCCGCCGTACGACCGCGCGGTCCGGCCACCAGCCGCGCGGCATCGTCGAGTCCCTCGACGCCGTGGACCTCAACACCAGAAACCAGCCGCGCCTCGAGCTCGTTCGCGGCAGGCACGATCACGCGCCGGTAGCCCTGCCGCGCCAGGGTCGCGACCATGGGCAGCACGCCCGCCACTGGCTCTGCGGTGCCGGACAACGAAAGCTCGCCCAACAACGCCCACGTGCCGCCGCCGCGCCGTATCTGTGTTGATGCGACCAGGATCCCGATCGCAATCGCCAGGTCGTAAGCCGCGCCGCGCTTGCGCCTATCAGCCGGCGCCAGGTTGACCGTGATGCGGCTCATCGGGTACTCGAAACCGGAATTGCGGATCGCGCCTCGAACCCGTTCGCGCGCCTCCGACAGCGCGGCGTCCGGCAGCCCCACGATGTGACAGACGGGCAGCCCGGGTGCGACATCAATCTCGACGCGCACCAGCTCGCCGCGCAGGCCGTTGATCACGGCGGTCATCAGGGTGGCAAGCACGCAAGGCAACGTACCGTTGCCCGCTTGCCTGACGGTTAGTCGGTGCTTACCCCCGACTTATCGCAAGAGGAGCGCTCGTCCTATCGGACCGGGGACAGCTCCAGCGCCTTCAGTTCCTCGGTGGCAGCTGCCGGCTTGTCGATCAGCCGCGCGAGCTCGAGGACGTCCTTGCCCAGCGCACTGTCGGGCCGCTTGGCCATGAAGGGCGTGCCGCTGTTCAGCGCGGAAATCGCCGAACGGTAGTCGTTGACGACCTGGTGCTCGATCGGCCGCCGCAGCACGTTCTCGACGCTCTTCACGCTGATCCCTGTAAACGCGTTGGCGCGGTTAAGGACCAGCATCAGGCGTTCCCGCGGCACGCGCAGCTGGGCCATCGTCTCGAGCACGAGGCGCACGTTCTTGACGCACGACAGGTCAGCCGTCAGGACGACGACGAGCCGGTCGGCAATACCGATCACGTCGAGCAGGTGGTCGTCGAAGCGCTCGTCCATGTCGACGATGACCAGCTCATAGACGGTGCGCAGCATCTCGACCACCTTGAGCAGATGGTGCTGGGACTGGCTGACCAGCTCGGCGTGCTCGGGGCTCGAGGGCGCCAGGAGCAGCTCGACGCCGGTCTCGTGGCGCACGATCGACTGGCGCAGCATGTCCAGCTCGACCGTGCCGGCACTCACCGCGTCGACGATGGAGCGCGAGTCCGGCCCCAGGTCCAGGAACACGCGGTGGTCGCCGAACTGCAGGTTGGCATCGACCAGGCACACGCTGCGCTTCAGCTCACGCTGCGCGGCAATGGCGGCGTTGATGGCGAGCGTGGTCGTGCCGACGCCGCCCTTGGCGCCGTAGAACGCGACGACGCGGCCGCTCGTCGGGCGGTTCGGCTGCGGCTGCGGTTGGGCACGCTGGAAGCGCGTGAGCAGGCCGCGCACGCGGGCTGACAGCTCCTGCGGATGGATGGGCTTCGCCAGGTAGTCGTCCGCGCCGGAGCGCAGCGCGGCCACCTTCGCATCCACGTCGGTGCCGCCACCGAGCAGGATGATGGGCGTGTGCGCGCCGCTGCCCTCGGCCTGGCGAATGCGCATGACGAGCTCCATGCCAGACGGTCCGACGAGGTCGTTGTCGCACAACACCAGGTCGGGTCGTTCGGCGGTCCACTGGCGCAGACCGGCCGGCCCGTCGGGCGCGATGATGACCTGGTGCCCGTCGTGGCGCAGCATGCTGCCCAGCTGTTGCTGGATGGCTGGCTGCGTGGCGACGAGCTGGATTCGTGCGGGCATGGCTCTCCGTTGTGCGTCGAGAGCGATCCTAGGCCCGACTCACCGCCCCACCCACGCTGCAGTCGTACCCCCCGCACCCGTCCGGAAGGACCATTACCGCCCACCTGCCGGCGATTCCGACTGACCGGTTTGGGCCAAATGGACCCATCTGGGCCACCGATTCGAATATTCAGGCTCAATTCGCGCCAGAAGGACCAAATGTGAGCCAAATCCAGGCTTCTTGCCCTCTCGGCTGTGAGCGGTGGTCGTATTCCGTCTATTTGGCTCAAGCCCGGCGGATGACGCGGGCTACTTGACCTGCTTGCCGGCCTCCAGGCCCGCGGTAGTGAAGCCGGTGATGCGGTTGGCCAGCTCGACCAGCTCGACCGGGATGACGTACTTCGTCGACGGGCTGGCGCCCAGCGCCTTGAGCGCCTCCAGGTACTGGAGTGTCATCGTCTTCTCGTCGACCAGCCTGGCGGCGCCAAAGATCTGCTGCAGGGCGCCCGAGTAGCCCTCTGCCTCGAGGATCTGCGACTGGCGCTTGCCCTCGGCGCGCAGGATGTTGGCCTGCTTCTCGCCTTCGGCGACGTTGATGTTCGCCTGGCGAGTGCCTTCAGATTCGGTGATGACGGCGCGCCGCGTTCGCTCAGCGGAGAGCATGCGATTCATCGCCTCCTGCACGTCGCGCGGCGGGATGATCTCGCGGATCTCAACCGTCGTGATCTTGCCGCCCCAGCGCTCGGTCTGCTCGTCGAGCTTGGCGCGCAGCACCTCGTTGATCTGGTCGCGCTTTGACAGGACATCGTCGAGCAGGATGTCGCCGATGACCGCGCGCAGCGTCGTCGTTGCGATGCCCTGGAGGGCGCCGGCGAAGTTCTGGACGTTCACGATCGACTTCAACGGATCGACGATGTACCAGTAGATCAAGAAGTCGATGTTGATCGGCGCGTTGTCGCGCGTGATGGTCGTCTGCGAAGGGATCTCGATGAACTTCTCGCGAATGTCGACCTTGTAGGGCCTGTCGATCACCGGGATCAGGAACCGCAGTCCGGGGTCGCGCACGAGGTTGGGCCCAGTCTGGCCCAGGCGGAAGATAACCATGCGCTCGTACTGCTGCACGACTCTGATCGACAGGTACAGCGCCAGCAGCAGGAACACGAGAACGGCGATGACGATCGCCAGCGTCACGGTGTCAACCATTGGTGGTTTGTTCCTTTCCTGGTTCCACGATCAGCGTCAGCCCCTCCTGACGCAGGATGCGCACGGGTGTCCCACGGTCGAGCGGCCGTTCATCGGACGTTTTCGCCGACCACTCCTCTCCCCCAGCATAGACCGAGCCGAGCGGCGTCAGCGGCCGGCGCACTTCGCCCATCGTGTTGGCCGGCAGCCCGGCGCCGATCAGGCCCTGCGCGGTTGTCATGTGGCGCGTCCTGATCGCTGTCCACACGACCACGACCATGAACAGCCCCGTCAGCACGGTCATCGTCAGGATGACAGGCAGCGCGACGCTGATGTCAGGCGCGCCGGGTAAGACAGGGTCGGTGTAGAGCGCGGCGGCGCCCAACGCGAAGCACACGATGCCGCCGATCGCGAGCAGCCCGTGACTGGTCACGGTTGGCTCGAGCAGGAACAGGACGATCCCAATACCGACGAGGACCAGCCCACCGATATTCACCGGCAGGCTGCCAAAACCGATCACCGCCAGGACGATGGCAATCGCGCCCACTGTGCCGGTGACGAAGTTGGGGTTCTGCAGCTCGAAGAGCAGGCCGTAGACGCCCACGGTGAAGAGGATGAAAGCGATGTTCGGGTCGGCCAGGAAGCGCAGCAAGTTCTGCTGCACGTTCATCGGCAGGTCGGTCGTGACCGCGTCGGCCAAGGCGAGGGTCATGGGCTGACCCTTCACGATCACGCTGCGGCCGTTGGCAAATGCGAGGACCTCATCGAGCGTCCCACAGATGCCATCAATGCCGCCCGCCGCCAGTGCCTCGGCGCCGGCATAGGACTTGGCGTCGATGACCGTCGTGTAGGCCCAGTCGGTGTTGCGCGACGGGCGCAGCTCCTTGATGGCGCGCAGCATCGCGAGGCTGTCTTCGCGGACCTTGTCGGCAAGGGTGTCCGGCAGGTCCGTGCCGTCGCCTGAGATCGCGGCCGCCGCACCGATGCGCGTCCCGGGCGCCATGACCGCCACGTGCCCGGCAATCGTTATGAAGGTGCCGGCGCTGGCTGCGCGCGCCCCGACGGGCGCTACCCAGGTGATGACCGGCAGCGGCGCGTCGAGGATCGACTGCACGATGGCGTCGGTGGCGCCCAGCTCACCGCCCGGCGTATCGAGCTCAATGATGACGGCGGCGAAGCCCTCGTTCGCGGCCCGCTCGAAGCCGTCGTGCAGGTAGTCGGCCATGACGTGGTCGACGATCCCGGTCGTAGTCATCACGTAGACCTGCGGCCGGGCCTCGTCAGCGAGGCTGGCGCCGGCAAGGAGAAGGGTGGCTCCCGCCGCGAAGAAAGCGCGGCCCAGCCAGCGCAGGCGTGACCGGAACCGGACGGTGTTCATCTGTCTGTTGTTGATTATGAGACAGACAGGAAATCGAACAGGAGCGCGCTCCAGGTCTCGAGCCTGTCCCGCACGCCGGCGACGGCGTCCATGGACACGAACTCGCCACTCAGCTTGTGCGTTTCGCGAATCGCGACCGGCCGACCGGCAGCATCGGCGGCGTAGACCAGGCCAAGGTGGACGGCGCCGACCGGGTTCGAGTCGTCGTTCAGGATTCCCAGCGGCTCGAATTCCGGCACGAAGTCCGCGGCGATCTCCTCGCGCCACTCGCGGTTGAGCCCGCCCAGCACGTCCGCGTCACCCGGGTTGACGTGGCCGCCCACGCCGATCGAGTAGCGCTCGTGCAGCCGCTCGTCGCCACCGGCGCTGGTCCGCTTCATCAGGAAAGTGCGCTCGCCGTCGTGCAACACCAGGTAGGGGATGATCTGCTTGAGGCTGGGATCGTCCTCGACCTTGCCGCGCGGCCTGAACGCACCAAACTGGCGCACCGCCTCGAGGACGGGCGCGAACGGTCGATCGGCCACGCCCGTGAAATCGAGCCCGCCCGGCACCCGGTCGCGCGCCAGGACCAGGACCAGCTCGTCGGGCGTCGCCACGCGCTGACTCTAATGACCGACGAAGATGGGCGGAGGCCCGGAGGGGACAAGGCTTCCGCCCAGAGGTGGGAGCAGCTAGGCCGCGACGGCCTCCCTGGCCTCGGTAGGCCGGTACTCAAAGTCTTCCAGTCGACCGGTCAGATACGCCTCGTATGCCGCCAGGTCAAAGTGGCCGTGGCCTGACAGGTTGAAGAGGATTACCTTCTTCTCGCCCGCGGCCTTGGCCTCGAGCGCCTCGTCGATCGCTGCGCGGACCGCGTGGTTCGACTCTGGCGCAGGGATGATGCCCTCGGCTCGGGCGAAACGCAGACCAGCTTCAAAGGTCGCGTTCTGGTGCACGGCACGGGCCTCCACCAGGCCATCGTCGACGAGCTTGCTGACCAGCGGCGCCATGCCGTGGTAGCGCAGCCCGCCGGCGTGGATCGGCGGCGGCACGTAGTGGTGGCCCAGGGTGTGCATCTTGACCAGTGGTGCCATCTCGCCGGTGTCGCCGAAGTCGTACTCGTAGCGGCCCTTCGTCAGCGACGGCGCAGCCTCGGGCTCGACGGCGATGACGCGGTAGCGCCCCTCCCCGCGCAGCTGGCGCCCGATGAACGGGAAGGCCAGGCCCGCGAAGTTTGAGCCACCACCGACGCAGGCGATGACGGTATCCGGCTCTTCGCCGGCCATCTCCATCTGCAGGATCGCCTCCTGGCCGATGACCGTCTGGTGCAGCAGCACGAAGTCGAACACTGAGCCAAGCGAGTACTTGGTCCCCGGATGGGTGACCGTGTCCTCGATGGCCTCGCTGATGGCCACGCCGAGCGAACCCGGGTGGCCGGTGTCGCGCGTCAGCAGTGAC
>DATBRX010000040.1:0-6652 GCA_036560085.1 Candidatus Limnocylindrales bacterium | reverse complement strand
GCCCGCGCCAAGTGCCACGACGAGTGCGACGCCCAGCGCGAGCCCATCTGCGGCAGCCAGTCCCAGCCCATCCGCGGCAGCGAGTCCCAGCGCGTCGCCCGCGGTCAGCCCTTCACCATCGCCGACGGCGAACCCGATCGGCCTGCCGACTGAGGGCCGCTTGGCCGACCTGCGCTTCGCGTTGGAGGATGAGTTCGGGCCGATCGACGACGTGCGGCAAGAGGCGTCCATCGGCCCGATCATCAGCGGCGAGCTGACGTGGCAGGCGTTGATCCTGTTCGTGGTCGGCTCAATCGGCATCCTCAGCTGGATGACCTTCCGCTTCGCCGACTTTCGCATGGGCGTTTCGGCGCTCGTCGCCCTGGTGCACGACATCATCGTCGTCGTGGGCATCTTCGCCGTGCTGGGCACGTTCTTCCACCTCGAGATCGACGCCCTGTTCGTGACGGCGATGCTGACGGTCATCGGCTTCTCCGTCCACGACACGATCGTGGTCTTCGACCGCGTGCGTGAGAACCGCATCCGACACGCTGGCGAGCCATTCAGCGCGATCGTCAATCACAGCCTGCTCCAGACCGTCGGCCGGTCGCTCAACACGTCGTTGACGACGATCATGGTGCTGACGGCACTGCTGCTGTTCGGCCCGCACTCGATCACGTCGTTCGTGTTCGCAATGGTCATCGGCATCATCTCTGGCACGTACTCATCGATCTTCAACGCGAGCGCCCTGCTGGTAACGTGGCACGAGTGGAGCGAAGAGCGTCGCCAGCGTGAGTTCGCAACCGTCCGCGCTCGCTGAGCCCGCGGGCACAGCCGACCAGGCGACATACCTGGGCCGGCTGGGCGCCCGCAGCGCTGCTGTCGGCACCACGCTGTGCGTGGGCATAGATCCAGATCCGGAGGCGTTGCCGGCCGGTTTCTCGCGCGACGTCTCCGGCATCGAGCGCTTCGCCGGGCTGATCCTGGAAGCGGCCTTGTCGCGCGCAGCCGCAGTCAAATTCAACCTCGCCTTCTATGAGGCGTTCGGATCCGGCGGCATCGCGGCCCTCGAGCGGCTGCGCGCGCGCGTGCCCGCGAACGTGCCGGTCATCGCTGATGCGAAGCGCGCCGACATCGGTAGCACCGCCGCGCGCCAGGCCGTGGCGATCTTCGATGCGCTGGGCGCCGACGCGGTGACGCTCAATCCATATCTTGGGCGCGACGCGCTCGAACCCTTCCTCGCCCACCACGACCGATTCGCGTACGTGCTGTGCCGGACGTCCAACCCGGGCGCGGCGGAGTTCCAGGGGCTCGACGTCGACGGCCAGCCGCTGTACCTGGCGGTCGCGCGGCGCGTCGCGGGCTGGGGCGGGGAGGGAGCGCCCGTAGGGCTGGTGGTCGGTGCGACCGCGCCGGCAGAACTCGCCCAGGTTCGTGCCGCAGCGCCAGAGCTGCCGTTCCTCGTGCCCGGGGTGGGTGCGCAGGGCGGCGACATCGATGCGGTGCTGGCGGACGGCCCGACCGCAGCCGGGGGTGGCGCCAGAGCGCGCGGCGGTGCGCTGCTCGTCAACGTATCGCGCGGGATCTCAGCGGCCGCCGCAGATGGCGCGGATCCCGTCAGGGGCATGGTCGCCGCGGTTGATCACTGGGCCGGGGTGCTGCGGTGCTAGGATTCTGACGTGCCGTTCAACATCGGTCCTTTCGAACTTCTGCTGGTACTGCTCCTGGTCCTGCTCGTCCTGGGCCCGGGCAAGCTGCCCGAAGTCGGAAGCGCGCTCGGCCGCACCATTCGCGAGTTCCGCAAGGCGTCGACGGATGTCGAGAACTCACTGAACGTCGATCCGTCAAAGGCGGCCGCTGTCAGCGCTCCGGTCCGGCCTGCGGCAGACAACGCCGCAGCCGCGGCCGAGGACAAGCCGGCTTCCTGACCCGCGCCCGATAGGCCGCGGAGAACCATCCGCGCCATGACCGAGACGGTAGTGACCGATCACCCGCCGGATTCCGGCGACGGCAAAATCATGACCGTCGTCGAGCATCTCTCGGAGCTGCGCCGACGCATCATCGTCAGCTTCGCGGTGATCGCAATCGGCGCGGCGGTCGGCTTCTGGCTCGCGCCGGACGCGATCCGCTTCCTGAAGACACCCATCAGCCAGCCGCTGTACTTCACGGCGCCCAGCAGCGCGTTCTTCATCCAGCTCAAGCTCGCGTTGATGATCGGCATCGCCTTGGCCTCGCCCATCCTGCTCTACCAACTCTGGGCGTTCATCGCGCCCGGTCTGACGCCGCGCGAGCGCCGGCTGGCACTGCCGTGGGTACCGCTGGGCCTGGTGTTCCTCGCGCTGGGCGTCTCCGTGGCGTGGTTCATCCTGCCGTTCGCAGTGGGCTTCATGCTCGGTTTCGCGATCCCGGGTGTCATGGACCCGCTGATCACTGCCGATGCCTACTTCGGCTTCGTGACCAACCTCTTCCTGGCCTTTGGGCTGGTGATGGAGTTTCCGATCGTGCTGGTGCTGCTGAGCAAGGTCGGTATCGTGAGCGCTGAGCGGCTGCGCCGGAACCGGCGCTACGTATTCCTGGCCATATTCGTCTTCGCGGTCGTGGTCACCCCGGGCGGCGATCCGTACAGTCCGACCGTCATGGGCTTGGTGATGTACATCCTGTACGAGCTGACCATCCGACTCGTCGCGCGCGGCGACAAATCGAGGGCGGAGGAGGGCGCCGGTGGCTAAGCACACCAAGTCACACGTTGCGATCATCAGCGGCCTGTCCGGCGCCGGCAAGACGGCCGCCAGCAAGCTGCTCGAGGACCTGGGCTATCGCGTGGTCGACAACCTGCCCGCCGAGCTGCTGCGCAACCTGGCCCAGCTCGTGGCGCGTGAGCCGGAGCGCTACGAACGAGTCGCGCTGGTGCTGGATGCGCGCGCCGGCGACGTGGCCGACGCGTTCCACCAGGCGATGGACGCGCTCGAGTCGCGCGGCATCACGCCGCAGGTCTTCTTCCTCGAGGCGCGCGACGATGTCCTGATCCGGCGCTTCTCGGAGACGCGCCACCGCCATCCTCTCGATACCGCGGAGCGCGGCGTGGCGGCGTCGATCGCGCGCGAGCGCGAGCTGCTGGCCGAGATCCGCGCGGAGGCCGACGTGATCGTCGACACGTCCGACATGTCCGGCCGCCAGTTGAGGGAGCGGCTGACCAGCACGCTCAGCACACCGACCGGACGGGAAGGCATCACGCTCCAGCTCGTCTCATTCGCCTACAAGCACGGCATCCCGCTCGAGGCTGACGTCGTATTCGACGTGCGATTCATGGAGAACCCGTTCTACATCGATCGGCTGCGGCCACTCAACGGGCTCGACCCACAGGTGCGCGACTTCGTCCTGGACCAGCCGCTCACGCCGCGCTTCCTCGACGAGGTCATGCGCTTCCTTGAGCTGACACTGCCGGGCTACGAATCGGAAGGTCGCAGCCGCCTGACCGTGGCTTTTGGCTGCACGGGCGGTCAGCACCGCTCGATCGCGATCGCCGAGGAAGTGGCCGCGCGCTTGCGCAGGGAGAAGGGCGGCCCCGTGAGCGTCTGGCATCGCGAACTCGAGCGCTCGTGAACGGCGCAGGCCCGTCCGCCGACCCATCCCACGATGCGCGCCGCCTCGAGGCGGCACTGCGCCGGCGCGAGCGTGCGCAGGTCCTGCGCCAGTGGCTGCGCCCCGGCGTGGGCGTCAAGCGCTGGCTCGTCCTGGGCTTCATTGGCCTCTTCCTTGTAGCGCTGGCTGTCGCGGCGCTGCTGCGCACAGCCCTGGCCGACCGCTCGGCCGACGATCCGCTGCACGACATCATCGAGATCCTGACGCTCCAGTCGCTGCCGCCGGAGCTGCGCTGGATGCTGCCGCTCGGGCTCGGCCTGATCTTGTTCATCTACAGCAGCTGGCGGCTGCTGCGCGCCCTTGTCGAGCCGTATCGCTCGGCCCAGGAGCCGCTGGCCGAGCTGCTCTACCAGCGCCGGCTGCGGGCGCGCGGGCCGCGCGTCGTGGCGATCGGCGGCGGGACCGGGCTGAGCGCGCTGCTGCGCGGCCTGAAGGAGCTGACCAGCAACATCACCGCGGTCGTGACCGTGGCCGACGATGGCGGCTCCTCGGGCAAGCTGCGAACGGAGCTGGGCATGCCGCCCATGGGCGATATTCGCAACTGCATCGCCGCCCTGGCCGACACGGAGCCACAGATGGCGCGCCTGCTGTCGTATCGCTTCCCGCTGGCCGACTCGGTCGATTCCTCCTACGCCGGGCATGCCTTTGGCAACCTGCTCATCGCCGCCTTGACCGCGGTCAGCGGCGACTTCGAAGAGGGCGTCCGCCAATCGAACCGCGTGCTCGCCGTGCGCGGCAGCGTGGTGCCCGTCGCCGGCCAGCCCATCACCCTGCACGCGGCGCTGATCGATGGGTCGGTCATGGAAGGCCAGTCCGAGATTGCCCGGAAGCGCGGTATTCGGCGCGTCTGGATCTCGCCCGAGGACGTCAAGCCGTCCGCGGAGGCGCTGGAGGCGATCGCCGCGGCCGACCTCATCATCGTCGGGCCGGGCAGTTTGTACACGAGCCTGCTGCCGCCGCTGCTCGTGCCGGGCATCCATGACGCACTGACGCGGGCGTCGGCGCCGCGGCTCTTGGTGTGCAACGTCGCCACCCAGGTCGGCGAGACCGAGGAGTTTGCGCTCTCCGATCACTTGGACGCGCTGGGTGGCCACGGCATGGCCGACGTCATCGACGCGGTGCTGGTCAACGACAACTTCCGGGCGCGGCAGCCGCACAACTATCCCGCAGCGCCGGTGCGCATCGACGTGCCGCTGTCATCGAAGACAGGACCGCAGATCATCGCCCGGGACGTGGTCGACGACGACAACGCGCACCGTCACGATTCGCGCAAGCTCGCATCCGTGTTGCTCACGCTGTACGACGAGCGCGCGATCGCCCGCCGCGCCCGCGCGACGACCAAAGCCCGATGAGCGCCGCGACCCCGGACCTGGCGACCGCGCTGCGCGCCGAGCTCGCAGCCGTCGACCCGGCGCGGCGCTGCTGCCGCGCGGCGGAGCGGGACGGTCTTGGCGCCGCGGCGCTGGGTCGGGCGCGGACGCCCCTGCTGGGACGGCTGGCCGTGCGCCTTGACGACGCTGCCGGGGAGGGGAGCTTCGATTGGGCGTCCGCGCCCGAGCACGACCGCGTGGCGTGGCTGCGCGGCGCGCTCCTGGCGCACGGCTCGCTCAGCGTCACGCCGACCGGCACGCACCTCGAGCTGACGACTGGTCCCCAAGACCTCGAGCCGCTCGGCGAGTGGCTTGCCGCCCATGGCTACCCGGCCGGTGCGCGCGTGCGCCGCGGCCGCGGCGTCCTTACCTGGAAGAGCGCCGAGACGATCGTCGCGTTGCTGCGCCGCCTGGGCGCGTCAGCTGTGACGCTCGAGCTGGAGACGCGGCTGATCGGCCGCTCGGTGGCGGGCCAGCTCAACCGCGTCGTCAATGCCGAGCACGCCAATCTGCGGCGCGCGGTCGGCGCCGCCCGGCGCCAGCTGGCGGAGATCGATGCGCTCGAGCGCCAGGGCACGCTGCGCCGCCTGCCGCGCCAGGCTCGCCTTGTCGCGCGCGCCCGGCGCCGCGCGCCTGAGGCCACCTTCAGCCAGCTCGCCGCCGACCTCGATCTGTCGCGCGGCCAGGTCCAGCGCGCCTTCGGGCTGATCGAGAGCGCCGCATTGCACGAGGGAGCCGAATGAGCACGCGCGCCGCCAGGACACAACCGCGCCCCGTCATCGTCGCCGGCAATTGGAAGATGAACACGACGCCACTTGATGCCGCGCTCCTGGCCAACGACATCGCGGCCGCGACGGAGGTGGAGGGCGTTATCCGCGTGATCTGCCCGCCCTTCGTATGCCTGCAGGCAGTCAGCTCCGCGTTGCAGGACACCAGCGTTTCGGTCGGTGTCCAGAACATCCACGCGGAGCCCTTCGGCGCCTACACCGGCGAGATCTCCGCGCCAATGATCGCGGGCCTCGCGTCGTGGGCAATCATCGGCCACTCGGAGCGCCGCCGCGACCAGGCTGAGGACGACGTGTTGATCGGTCGTAAGCTGCTGCGCTGCGCGGAGTTTGGGCTGCGGCCCATCCTGTGCGTCGGCGAGCAGATCGAGCAGCGCAGGGCGGGCAAGGCCGAGCAGACCGTGCGGCGCCAGCTCGAGCGCACCCTGGCCGAGATCGCCCGGGCCTCAGGCGAGATCCCGAGCGATCTGGTGATCGCCTATGAGCCGGTGTGGGCCATTGGCACGGGTCTCACGGCGCGCGGCAGCGACGCGTCAGCGATGGCCCAGCTGATCCGCGAGACGCTTGCCGGCGCCGGCATGCCCGGGGCGGCCGCGCACGTGCCCATCCTCTATGGCGGCAGCGTCACCAGCGCGGCTATCGACGAGTTCCTGGCAGAGCCTGAGATCGACGGCGCCCTGGTGGGCGGTGCGAGCCTCAAAGTCGACGAGATGGCCGGCATCGTCGCTCGCGCGGGCATTACCGCCGCGGCCCGGCAAAGCGCGTGACCCGACCGCGGCCGCTCGTCCTGGTCATCATCGACGGCTTTGGCATCGGCAAGCGTCCGGCCGACGACGCCATCGCCCAGGCACACATGCCCGTCTGGCGCGGGCTGCT
>DATBRX010000039.1:0-6329 GCA_036560085.1 Candidatus Limnocylindrales bacterium | reverse complement strand
AACGAGGCGCTGATCGTCGCCGGATCGCGCGGCTCCAAGGTCCGTGATGAACGCGGCGAGGTCGCGGCGGCGTCTGCCCAGGCGGCGGACAAGGGCATCCGCGTCGTCGTGGGCGGCGGCACATTCGTGCTGCCGCTGATCCACAAGGTCGGCCGGCTCAAGCTGACCGCGCGCCAGATCGCCGTCGCGTTGCCCGACGCGGTTACCAGCCAGGGCATCAAGGTGGCCGTGCAGGGCGTCGCCACGTTCAAGATCGGCCGCGACGTCGAGTCGATCCGCAATGCCGCCGAGCGCTTCCTGGATTCGCGCGACGAGCAGGTGGACTCCATCGTCAAGAACGTGCTGGAGGGTTCGCTGCGCTCGATCGTGGGCACGCTCACTATCGAGGAACTGATCATGGACCGGCAGAAGCTCCTGCAGCAGGTCCAGGACTCGGCCAAGGGCGATCTGGCGACATCCGGGCTGCAGATCGATGCCTTCACGATCCAGTCCATCAACGACGAGTCGGGCTATGTCGACCTCCTCGGACAGCAGAAGCTGGCGATCGTCGAACGCGATGCCCGCATGGCGAAGGCGACAGCCGATCAGGAGGCAGCCGTCCGCGAGGCGGAAGCCAACCAGGTCAAGCTCAACGCCGAGCGCGATGTCGAGTTGCGCCGTGCCGACGTGCTCACGCAGACCGCCGCGGCCCAAGCGAAGGCCGGTCAGGCCGGACCTCTCGCCCAGGCAGAGGCACAGCAGGAGGTCACCCGCAAGCAGACAGAGCTGGCCGAGCTCGAGGCTGCGCGCAAGCAGAAGGAGCTGCTCACCTCGACCATCCGGCCGGCCGAGGCAGAGGCGGAGGCCGTGGTCAGGCGGGCCGAAGGCGACAAGGCGGCGAAGATCGCCGCCGCGCAGGCAGAGGCCGAGCGCGAGAAGCTGGCCGGCCAGGCCCAGGCATCAGTCATCCAGGTCAAGGGCGAGGCCAATGCCCGGGTCACGCTGGTCAATGCGGAGGCAGAGTCGAAGCGCGTGACCCTCGAGGGCAATGCCGAGGCCGGCATCACGTTCACCAAGGGCGAGGCTGAGGCCAAGGCGCTCGCGCTCCGCGCCGAGGCGTTCCAGAAGTTCAACGAGGCGGCTGTCATCCAGACGGTCCTGGGCATGCTGCCCGAGATCGTGCGTGCGGCGGCCGAGCCCATGTCGCAGATTGACCACTTGACCGTTCTGTCCAACGACGGCGCTTCCGAGCTGGTGCGCAACACAACGCGCACGGTCACGGAGGCGAGTGCGACGGTTAAGGGCCTGACCGGACTCGACGTGCCGGCGCTGATCTCAAGTGCCATGGGACGCGCCACGAATGGCAGTCCAAAGAGCGACCCCACGCCGCCCGGTGGCGGCGCAGCGTCCAAGCAGGGCCGCCGCCCCGCACCACGTAATCCCGCGCCACCGGCTGCCGCGGTGGGATCCGAGCCCATCGAGACGGTCGAGGGGGCGGACGCGGCGATTGCGCGGGCATCTGAAGCGATGAAACGCGCCTCAGCACGAGCCGCTGCGCCGGCTGCCGGTGGCACGATGCCGGCCGTTCCACCGCTGCACAACGCGAGCGCCAAGTCTGCCAACGGCAGCCCAACAGCTCCCGATCGGTCGACCATTCCGCCGATAACGGCCGACATGTCCGCAGCCGAGGCCGCCAACATCCTTGCCGAGCAGCTGCGTCGCATACCGGGCATTGAGCGCAACCTGGCCATACCGCTGGTCGAGCTCGACCAGCGTGGGCCGCGCGCCGTGCGTGCCGCGTGGCAGCTGGCCAAGCCACGGATAGCGGCGCGCTATGGCGACATGACGGTGGGCGAGCTCATCACGCGCTTCGGCCCGACGCTCAACGCCTGAGACGTAGTGCGGCAGCGCCGCACACGCACGATTCGAGGCGGGCATACTGATTCGAATGCCGAAACCAGCCGTGGCCGTGGCGAGCGCGACAGGCGCCTCCGAGCGCGTTCAGACCGGCCCAGACACAGAGCTCAACGCGCGGCTGACCACGCTCGGCCGCCAGATCGGCTATGGCCGCGGCCTCCGACCGGGCCGCGCCCAGCTGCTCGCACTGGGCATCCTGATCGTCGCCTTCTGGCTGGTCGTGACGTTCGGTCGCGCCCTGGGCCAGCTCAATGACGCGACACAGCGCCAGCACTCAGCCGCGGCGGAGGCAGCGGCGCTGCAGCTGCAGCTCGAGGCCGGGCGGCGCGAGCTGGCGCTTGTTCAGACTGACGCGTTCCAGCGGCTCCAGGCGCGAGCTCTGGGCATGGGCGAGATGGGCGAACTCGTCTTCACCCTGACGAGCGACACCCCACCACCGGCGATCGTGCCGCTGGGCCAGAGCGCCTCCGGGTCGGTGGAGAAGGGGCCCCTCGAGGCCTGGTTGGAGCTGCTGTTCGGCCGTTAGTCCGCGCCGCGGCCGTTAGGCGGCGCGGCGATCTTCACCTGGCTGTGGTGCGGGCTCACCGTGTCTGAAGCGCAGGTCGTAGTACAGGAACAGCGACACCAGCACGATGGGTGCAACGAGCACCGTCGCGACGCCCTGGAAGACGATGCCCACCACGGCACTGGTCACTGATTCGGGCGACAACCGCAGGATGGCGTCGGGAATGGCCCCCACGATGGCTCCGATCACCCCGCTGACCAGGGCGATGAACAGGAAGTAGCCCAGCACGCGCCAGCCCGAACCGGCTACGAGCCGCCATGAACGCGAAAGCCCGTCGACGGGTCCGACTCCCTCGAGGACGATGGTCTGGACCAGGAGAGACCAGCGCAGGGCGATGAATATGACCGCGGCCACGGCCGCGACGATGACCACCAGGCCAAGGAAAGCGGCGACACCACCGCCCACCATGAATAGGGCACCAAACGTGAAGCCGAGCAGTGAAACGCCGAAGACAGCGAGCGCGTAGAGCAGACCTGCCCCGATGAGCGCCGGCAGTCTGCGCAGGGCGGTCCTGAGAGCACCGCGAATGCTGGCCGGGCGGCCACGGAAGACCGAGTCGCCGATGCTCACCACGGCAGCGCTGGCCACGAGTCCGCCGAGCGCGCCGAGGATGCTCACCAGCACCAGCAGCGCGACGGTAGATGGAGCGATGGGCGGGAGGGTCGGAAGCACGCCGCGTTCGATCGCCGCCCTGTAAGCCGCGGCCCATTGGCTGACTTCCGGCCAGATCGAGGCGTGGACAGGTATGGCGATCGCATAGACGATGAGGTTGGGAATCAGCGCCGCGCCGATGAAGGTTGGCCAGGCGAACCTGAAGATGCTCCAGGCGTTGCGCGTGATGGCGTCGAGGTCGAGTGGGTAGAACCCGCGCTGAGTCGGGTTGTGGCCCGGCTGCCCCGGATCGGGCGGCGGCGGCAGCGGCGGCAGGTTGTCCATCGGCATCCCGGCAGTTTAGGTGTCGGGTAGCCTCGCACCATGGTGCTCCCGCCGCGGTCGAGCTGGCCGCCACCATTCGCGGCGCTGTCTCCGGATCGCAGGACGTGGCGCCGTCGGGCGGTGCGCGACGGATTGATCATCAGCGGCTGGCTGGCCACCGGATTCGCGCTGATTGTCGTCACCGCCATCGTGCACAGCGTTGGCTACGACGCGTACTCGTACTGGTCGATCGACTTCGCGGACCTGTACGGCCGCGCGATGGGCAGCAACTTCGCCTTGGGCGCGTTCCGCTATGCGCCGCCGATCGCGTTCCTCTTCGGGGCGTTTGGGGCGCTGCCGTGGTGGCTTTTCCTGTGGCTCTGGGAAGCACTGATGCTGGCGCTCGTCGCGTGGCTGGGCGGGCGCTGGGCGCTGGCTCTCCTGGCGCTGCCGCCGGTGGCCCTCGAGCTGTACCACGGGAACGTTCATCTACTGATCGCGGCCGCGATCGTGCTGGGCCTGCGCTACCCGGCCGCATGGTCGTTCGTGCTGCTGACCAAGATCACGCCGGGCGTGGGCCTGCTCTGGTTCGCCGCGCGCCGCGAGTGGCGCTCGCTGGCCATCGCGCTGGGCGCGACGGTCGCGGTCAGCGCGGCCGCGTTCGTCGTCGCGCCGCACTACTGGAGGGAGTGGCTCGAGTCGATCTTGAGCAACCTCAACGAGCCGCAGTCCTACTCCCTCCCGCCGCCTGCGCCCATTCGCCTGCCGATCGCCGCGCTCATCGTCATCTGGGGTGCGCGCACCGACCGCCCGTGGACCGTCGCGGTCGCCGCAACCCTGGGCCTGCCGATCATCTGGCCGCACGGCCTGTGCGTGCTCGCGGCGGCCATCCCGTTCCTGCGCCGCGGCGACCGCGCCGCGCAGGCGCCCGACTGGCTCAGCGCCGTACAGCCGCGCAAGCTCGTCCTGTCAGTCGCGATCTTCGTGGGCGGTGCGCTGATCCTTGGGCTCGCCTTCGCGAGCCCGATCAGCCAGCTGATGGAAGGGGCCTCGGCGAACTTCTACGGCTCCTGATGGATGCCGATCCAGCGCGCTAACAGCAGAAGTCGGGCATTGCTGCTGCCCGGCTCCTGGGATCAGGTCTGCACGTTGCGTCCAAGGGCCCGCGCCTCCGGGATGCGCTGAAATGAAGGTGTAATGCAATCACCGGGGCCATGAGCGGGGGCTGTCCGTACAATCGGCGGCCGCGTGAGCACCGACCGACTGAACCGGCTGCTGGCCGCCAACGCCGCCTTCGCACGACGCTTCGAGCGGGGCCACTTGACGGCGCCACCGCTCGAGCGGCTGGCCGTCCTGACGTGCATGGACGCGCGCATTGCCGTAGAGGAGCTGTTCGGCCTGAACGTGGGCGACGTGGCCGTCGTCCGCAACGCCGGCGCGGTGGCGAGCGATGACGCCCTCCGCTCGCTGCTGGTCACGCGCCACGTACTAGGCACGGACGAGATCGTCGTCATGGCCCACACCGGCTGCGGCCTGCGCGGCCTCGAGGACACGTCGCTGCGCGAGCGGCTCACCAGCGAGTTCGGTCAGCCCAGCGCGACAACCTTTGGGTCGTTCGACGACCTGGAGACGCATGTCCGCGAGCAGGTCGCGCGCATCCGCGCCCACCCGTGGCTGGGCGACGCGCCTGTCCACGGACTCGTCTACGAGGTGGAGACCGGCCGGGCGCGCCCAGTCGCGTAGCCCCCGTTTTCGCTAGCCGATCGCAATGCGCCCTACGGTCCGGTAGATTGGACCAGCACGGTCCGGGCCGCATAGTCCGGCCGACCGGGCCAGAGTTCCCGGCAAGGTAGGGAGGTCAAACCTGTGCTAAACATCATTGCCTGGATCGTCCTGGGCGCAATCGCCGGCTACATCGCCGGAATGCTTGTCAAGGGTGACGAGCGCTGGGGCATCATCGGACACATCGTGCTGGGTATCGTCGGCGCCTTCGTTGGCGGCTTCATCGCCCTGCAGCTGGGTCTCGAACCCGGTGCCGCGTTCGGCGGGGACAAGCTCAGCATCGTTTCCATCATTGTTGCCGTTATCGGCGCCGTCATCGTGGTGGCGGTCGTAAACATGCTGACCCGGCGCCGCGTCTGACACTCAGGGGCTGACGAGCAACCCGCCGTAGGCCGGCCGAGGCGCAAGTGCGCGATAATCGGCCGACCGCGGCGGGGTAGCTCAGTGGTAGAGCAGGGGACTCATAAGCCCTTGGTCGGTGGTTCAAATCCGCCCCCCGCTACCAATCCATGCCGGCACACCGCGCGTACCACCTTCGTCATCTGGTCGTAGCGTCGTAACTCATGCCGGGTTGGCTGTGAGGGGCGCACAGGTGCTCCAGCCTATAATTCCCTACCCGGCGCCAGGTGCGCCCGGCCACTCGGAGGCCCGTCCCTTTTGAACAACCGGTTCCTGCGCAACGGCATCGTCACGCTGATCCTCGTGGTCGGCACTGCCGCGCTGCTTTACATGTTCATCTTCCCGACCGATGGCAATAAGCCAATCGCCTATAGCGGGCCAAACGGCTCCTTCCTGCAGCTCGTTGCCGACGGCCAGGTGTCCAAGGTCACCCAGCGCGGGCAGGTGCTCGAGATCGAGAAGACCACGATCGACCAGCACACCGGCAAGCCCGAGATCGTGACGAGCAATGTTCCCAGCGAGCTCGCGACCAATGTCCAGACCGACATCAACGCCGCCTGCTCGGCGTCGCCCAAGTGCGCCGCCGCACCACCCACGCTCACCGGCGCTCCGCCATCTGACAGTGCGTGGCTGTCAATCCTCATCAGTGCCTTCCTGCCGATCCTGTTGATCGGTGCCCTGCTCTTCTTCATGTTCCGCCAGGCGCAGGGCTCGAACAACCAGGCACTCAGCTTCGGCAAGAGCCGGGCGCGGATGTTCCTGGGCAACAAGA
>DATBRX010000038.1:0-6650 GCA_036560085.1 Candidatus Limnocylindrales bacterium | reverse complement strand
AGTGGACCTGGCCGTGGCCCGGTTCGTTGCCCTGTTCGCGCAGGAAGCGCTCGATCTCGCTGATCAGCTCGTCGCCCGCCGGTAATCCCGACTCGTCGACCATCTCCTCGAGGCGCGTGACGTATGAGCGCGTCTTCTCGTCGAGCGATGTCGCGGTATTGAGGCGGGTGCGCAGCTGCTCGGCCTCGGCGCGCAACGAGACTGCCTCGACGCGAACGCCGAGGTGGCCGGTGACCGCCTCGAGCAGGGCCACGGCTGCGGGCGCGTATTCGCCGCTCACGTAGTGCGGGATCTGCGCGAAGTAGCCCAGTGCCGGAATGCCCGCCTCGGCGATCCCGATGTCGAGCATGCTGAGCGCCGCGGATGGGACGCGCAGCCGGCCGCGCGGACCTGCGACGACATCGCCGCGCAACAGACCAGGCGATGACTCGGTGCCCAGGATGGGCACGGGCCGGGTGTGCGGCACGGCAGCCGGGATCGCGCCAATCGATATCCACTGCTCGAGCTCGACCGAGCGCGCGAACGCGACCACGTCGTCGGCCAGCTCGCGCCAGCGAAAGTCAGGCTCCGGCCCGGTCAGGACGAGCAGGTCGCGCTCGCCCAGGCGCGTCCGGCGAATGACGAGAGTTGGCCAGGCGAGGCGCGCCGGGCGGCCGTCGATGATGTCGAGCGTCGGCCGGCGGGCGCGATAGTCGAACAGCTGATCGGCGTCGAGCTCGGCCACCACCGGCGCGTCCGAATCGATCAGCGCCCCCACGGCTAGCGTCGAGGCGGAACCCGCGTCAACCCATGCGTCGAAGGCGGCGACCATCGTTGGTGCCACCAGTCCGCTGTCATCGATCACTCGCAGCAGGCTCACCGGCGCAGCATAGGAGCGGCGCGCCGAATCGGCCGTCAGCGATGCCGGCCAGCGCCGTCAGCGGCCCTGCGGGCTGTCGAAGTGCTTGATCTTGCGGCCGCTCGCCTGGCGGCGCGTCAGCTTATCGGCCGCCGGTCCGCCATAGAGCAGCGTCACCAGCTCGACGAAGACCTCCTCGACATCAAACTCGGCCCTGTTGCGGGTGAACCACTCGTGCACGTTGCGCAGGTCGCGGTGCAGCAGGTCGGGCGCGTGTGGATTGGCGAAGGCATCCACGGCTTGGGGGAAGTCGATGAGAACCAATCGGCCCTCCCACCAGAGCATGTTGTACGCGGACAGGTCGCCGTGGACGATGCGCTCCGCACTGAGCGCGCGCAGGCTCTCGAAGAGCTGGTCGCGCGCGTCGCGCGCCTGCTCATGCGAGAGTCCGGCGCCGGCCAGCCGTGGCGCGGCGCCCGCGCGATTGCCGATGTACTCCATGAGGATGCCGTCGTCGGTCAGCTCGACCGGGTAGGGCACGGCTGCGCCGGCCTGCCAGGCGCGTGAGAGCGTGTCCTTCTCGATCTGCGGCCACATGCTCTTGGCGAGCTCGTGGCCAAACCGCGAGCCAGCCTCCAGTGCCCGCCGCTCGCGCGGCTTGAGCATCCAGCCGGTCTGATAAACCGCGTCCGCGCGATAGAGCGTGCCCTTCGAGAAGCCGAGCGCCTCGAGCTCGCCCTTCTTGGGGTAGCGCGGCCGGTAGCGTTTGTGCGCCAGCAGGTGCGACGAGCCGTCGTCCGCGACGCGCTCGACAAGAAAGACCTCGGCCTCTTTGCCCGACTTGAGCACGCCGGCGTCGCGGTCTTCATATGAGTGGGTTATGAGCCATGGCGGGACGGGCGGGTCGCCCGTCAGCGAGACAGACAAGCGAAAACTCCGGTAAGCAGGCCAAGGGAAAGCAGCTGCCCGCACGGAGTCGAAAGGGGTTTTGCGTCACGCAGCGCGCGCCCTAAAGGGCGCGTGGGGGCTACAGGCCCGAGTCAGCCTCCGCACGGCAGGTCGAAAGGGCAAAGACAGTCATCGGACATCTGCTCCTTTCGTCTGCGGCGTCAAGGCGGCTGGTGAGCGGTGCGCAGTGTACTCCACAATAGGCGCACTGATGGCTGCGCTCCCGACCGGCACGGTCACGTTTCTCTTCACGGATATCGAGGGTTCGACGCGCCTCGCCACGGAACTGGCCGAGCGCTGGCCACCCATCCTGGCGCGCCACCATGAGCTGATGCGCGAGGCGATCTCGGCGCACGAAGGTATCGAGGTGATGACGGAGGGCGATGCGTTCTTTGTCGTCTTTCGCGCGCCGGCTGCGGCAGTGAGCGCGGCCGCGGACGCGCAGCGGCTGCTGGAGCAGGAGGCGTGGCCCGCGGGCGGTGAGATCCATGTGCGTATGGGCATGCACACCGGTGAGGCCGTGCTGGGCGGCGACAACTACGTGGGCCTCGACGTCCACCGCGCGGCGCGCGTCGCGGCGGCGGGCCGTGGCGGCCAGGTGCTCATCTCCGAGTCGACCCGCGTCCTGGTCGATCGGGCGCTGCCTGAGGGCGTCGAGCTCAAGGACCTGGGCAGTCACCGGCTGAAGGACCTCCCGACGCCTGAGCACATCTACCTGCTGGTGATCGGTGGTCTACAGGCTGACTTCCCACCGATCAGGTCGCTCGACGCCCGGCCCAACAACCTGCCCATGCCGGTGACCACGTTCGTGGGGCGTGAGCGGCAGATCGAAGAGATCAAGTCACGCCTGGCGGTGAGCCGGCTCCTGACGCTCACGGGTCCTGGTGGAACCGGCAAGACGCGACTGTCGATCCGCGTCGCCGAGGAGCTGCTAGATGAGTACCGCGACGGCTGCTGGTTCGTCGCGCTCGATGCCCTGCGCGAGGCCGACCTCGTGCCGAGCGCCATCGCGTCCGCGCTGGGCGTTCGCGTCGCGGGCGATCGGCCGGCGCTCGACGCGCTCAACGCCTGGCTGGCCGAAAAGCAGACCCTGCTCGTGCTCGACAACTTCGAGCAGATCACCGCAGCTGCGCCGCTGATCGGCCAGATGCTCGCGGCGGCACCTGGGCTGCGCGTGCTGGCCACGAGCCGCATCCCGCTCCACATCTATGGCGAGAACGAGTACGCGGTGCCGCCACTCGCGACCGTGGCCGAGCTGCGCGCGGCCGCACACAATCCCGAACAGCTCTCGACCTACGAGGCCGTGCGCCTCTTCATCGAGCGCGCCCTGGGCGCGAAGAGCGACTTCACCGTGAACAACTCAAACGCGCCGGCCGTGGCCGAGATCTGCGCGCGGCTCGACGGCCTGCCGCTGGCCATCGAGCTGGCCGCCGCGCGGGTCAAGCTGCTCACGCCGGAGCAGATCCTGGCGCGGCTCGAATCCAACCTGGGCGTGCTCGCGACGTCGGCCCAGGACCTGCCGGAGCGGCAGCGCACGATGCGCGGCGCGATCGAGTGGAGCTACCAGCTGCTGACGCCCGACGAGCAGAAGACGTTCGCGCGCCTGTCCGCTTTCCGGGGTGGCTTCACGCTCGACTCGGCCGAGCAGGTGGTGCTCGACAAGGACCTGCAGATCGACATCTTCGATGGCCTCGCTTCCCTTGCCGATAAGAGCCTGCTTCGTACCCTCGACGCCGGCGCAGAGACGCGCTTTGCGATGCTCGAGACGATCCGCGAATACGCGACCGAGTTGCTCGCCGCGGCGCCGGACGCCGACGAGATCAGGCGCGCCCACGCGCGCCACTACTTCAAGCTCGCGACTGACAGCGAGAGTCACCTCACGGCCCAGGATTCGGGCAAGTGGCTCGACGGCCTGGAGCGTGAGCATGACAACCTGCGCGCCGCGTTCAGCCGCGCCCCGGAGCTGGGCCTGCTCGACGACGCGCTCACCGCCGCCGGCGCCATTTGGCGCTTCTGGCAGCAGCGCGGCCACTTCACGGAGGCGCGGACCATCTACGACCGGCTGCTGGCGCAGCCCGGTGCGGCGCCGGCGGCGCGCGCCAAGGCGCTGGTCGGTGGCGGCGGGATCGCCTATTGGCAGAACGATTTCACCGTGGTCGGGCCGTGGTATCGCGAGGCTGTCGACCTGTACCGCACAGCCGGCGAGGAGCGCGGCACCGCAGAGGCGCTCTACAACCTGTCCTATGTGCCGCTGCTCGAGGGCGACTTGCCAGAGGCCGCGCGGATCGCGAATGAGGCCGTCGAGCTCTTTGCGAACCTCGGCGACGAGGCGGGCGTCGCGAAATCGCAGCAGGTCTCGGCCTTCGTCGATTACTACAGCGCTTCGCCCGAGGCATCGATAGAGCTGCTTGAGAAGGCGTCGGACATCTACCGCCGCCTCGGCGACCAGTTCCTCCTCGCTGACTCGCTGGTGTCGACCTCGCTGCCTTATGCCAATCTCGGAAAGTGGGACGACGTTGGCCGGCTTGTGAACGAGGGCCTGGACATCTTCGTGCGCAACAACAACCAGAGCGGCATCGCGATGGTCTACGAGATCCTGGGCGCCGGGTTGGCCTACATGGACCGCGACGTCGAGGCTGCCCATATGTTCGGCGCGTCGGAGAACCTGCGCGCGCGCATTGGTGGTGGCGCGCCGACGCAGCTCGTAAATACCGAGGAGTACCGCAAGATGGCAGAGGCGGCACTGGGCGAGATGCGTTTCGCCGAGCTCCGGACCGAGGGCAGCGCGATGCCCGACGAGGCAGCGCTCGCAATGGCCAAGGGCTTCAAGGCTGCCCCAGGTAGTCCGGGCCTGCCGCCACCTGCGCCATGGGGCAAGGAGCTCGAGCGCCGCAAGGCCGCCGACCTGATCGACTGACCGCGACCGCGCGATCTAGCGCCGGCGCAACCCGCGCAGCATGCGAACGACGGTGCGGACGAACAGGGCACCGATCACCAGCAGCACCACCTGCCGCCACACCCAGCCCAGCCCGCCCGGATCGTCCGGTCCCGCGACGACTGCCGCGCCTTCCGGCACCAGCCTGATGAGCGGCACCCAGGCGGTGACCGCGAGGAGCTGGTCGTCGGTCGATCGGAAGGGATCGATGCCGGTCAGGTAGCCCGGCGCACCTGTCGCCCGGACGAGGCGCGGGATGATGCGCGCCCGCGTGTCTGCATCCTCAACGCTCTGTGCGCGGCAGGCGATCGTGCGTCCCGGAAGGATGACCTCGGCCTTGGGATCGGCCAGCAGGTTGCGGTACCAGTCGGTCCGGCTGCCGAACCCGGCCATGACCCACACCGCGCCGTCGGCCACCAGGTAGGAGAGCGGGTTGTCGCGCAGCTGGCCGGACTTTCGACCGCGCACACGAAGCAGCAGGATCCAGCCCCCGAAGGGCGTACCCATCCAGGGCCCGAGTCCGGCCTTGAGGGCGGGAACCATGAAGTAGTGGTTGAGCATCCGGAAGGACCGTCGGGCCAGCAGGCTGAGCCTGCTGTCGGGCGGCGTCGGCACCAGGCCGCGCGGCGCGGCCGCCATCAATGTCTCGACCGGTGGCTCGGCTATCGCAGTCGGCTGCGCGCTCGTCAGGCTCACAGCATGAGCGTCGGCCGTGGGCGCAGCGCGGGCAAGTGCCGGTCGGCATATTTCCCGGCCGCCTGTTCACTCCCCGGCGCGCGGCTCACAGGTAAGCATCAGATAAGTCGCGCCCGTTATGGTGAATGCCATGAGCGAATTCCGCGGCTTCAAGCGCGAGGCGATCCAGTTCCTGGCTGACCTCGCCGCCAACAACGATCGGGCATGGTTCCAGCCACGCAAGGCCGATTACGAGCGGTTGCTGAAGGAGCCAATGGAGCAGCTCTGCGTCGCGCTGTCAGAGCGCTTCGCGGCGCGCGGAATTCCTCTCGCCGCGGATCCCAGGACGTCCGTCTTCCGGATCTACCGCGACACGCGATTCTCAAAGGACAAGTCGCCTTACAAGACGCACCTCGCCGCGTCGTTCCCGCTCAAGGGTGCCAAGAAGCAGATGCATGGCGACGGCGCGTACTTCCACTTCCAGCCGGGCGAGATGTTCATGGGCGGCGGCATGTGGCGCGCTGAGAAGCCGCGTCTTGACGCGTTCCGCGCGGCCGTTCTGAAGAAGCCGGACAAGGTTCGCGCCGCGTTCGAGGACCCGGCATTCGTCAAGGTCTTCAAGGAGGTGAAGACGGAGGAGGCGCTCAAGCGCGTGCCGGCCGGCTATCCGGCTGATCACCCCATGGCCGACATGTTCCGCTGGAAGGACGTCATATTCGGCAAGCGCCTGTCGGATGCGCAGGTGCTATCCGCGAAGCTGCCCGACACCCTCGCCGACTCCTACGCCGCGGCCTTGCCCGTGCTGAGGTTTCTCGCGACGCTCGGTTGATCGCCCCGTCACTCGGCGACGAAGTAGTTGTCGTGCTCGCGGTAGAAGTCGGCCATCGTGGCTTCATCGGGCCGGCCGTCGCGTGCGAAGCGGGCATTGCCCTCGAAATAGGCCTCGCGCGGTGCGCCAGGTGCGAAATGGATGAGCAGCGTCGCCGGTGAGTCGGAGTCGTTGCGAAAGCCATGCAGGCCACCCTCCGGCACGTGCACGAAATCACCCGGCTGGGCGTCGATCCATTCGCGTCCGTTGTAGATCTTGATGTTCCCGGCGAGCAGGTAGAACGACTCGGTGAAGGTGCGATGGAAGTGCGGACCGGGGCCACCGCCACGCGGCACGGACTCCCAGCGGTAGAGCCCGAACAGGCCGCGCGTGAGCTCGCCGGTGGCGAGGTAGTGGCAGCGCGTGCCATTGGGATAGACGAGCTC
>DATBRX010000037.1:0-2673 GCA_036560085.1 Candidatus Limnocylindrales bacterium | reverse complement strand
GGCTGCCATCTTGGCTTGATCGAGGCGCTGGTGACAGCCGAGGCAATCGGTGCGTTCGTAATCACCCTTGGCTGAATCCTGATGACACTCGCGGCAACCGATGCCCTGCGCGACTGCGGGCACCAGGTGAGCGGTCAAGGCGAAACCCATATCGTCATGCGGGAAGACGTTCACGTCCGCCCTTGTTGCCGAAGCCGTCGCCCCGCGATGGTCGGTGTGGCAGCCCATGCAGGTTGCTGCGGTGACCTCCAGCCGGCCGTGGAGACCGGTGCGGGTCGCGGTCTGCTGGGCGACGTCGGTGTGACACGCAAGGCACCTGTCGCCCATGAATACACCCGACCAGATGGCGGTATGGCAGCTGTCGCAGCGGGTGCCCAGCTCCGAGTGGGACGTGACCCCGCCGAGCTCGACCCGCTGGCCGCCGTCATCCAGGGTCAGGGCGGACAGATCTCCGGGGCTGAAGATGGAGTTCCCACTGAGCACCATTGCCGCGCCGACTGCGACGACAGCCAGGAATGCAAACAGCAGCGCCGAGAAGGTGAAGCAGCCCAGCGGTCGGTTCTTCATCGCCGGCTACCGCATCAGGGTTCCGTAGTACAGGGCGGCGGCGATGTGCGCGAACGCGACCACGAACATGGTCATGCCCAGCGGGATGTGAATCGTGTGCCAGGTTGCGAGTGCGCGGCGCTCCCAGCGCAGCGCGGATATCTGGCGCTCGAGTGTCCGGATGCGGCGTTCGATTTCGCGCCGAGCGCGGCGGGCCGCCTCGTCCATTGCTCCGGGCCGGGCCGCTTCCGCCAGGCGCAGCGAGGCCAGGGTCTCGTTGAGCTCCTGCGCCTCCAGCACCGCGCCATCAGCTGTTCGCGGAACCGCGGCGTAGATGTACCGGCCGATGAACCCGGAGATCACCACGATCGCGGTCATCAGCGTCAGGAGTCCCGCCAGGCCGTTGAACTCCCAGGCCGTATGAAGCAGGACGAGGTATGGCCCAACGATGCCCATCACGATGTGCGCCCGCAACCAGGTGCGCATGCTCCCGCGCGCTCTACCCAGTGCTCGCTTGCGCAACGAATAGAGCGTCTCTGTCAGGAGCATCAGGGTGAAGCCGATGATCCCCAGGAGGTGACCCACGAGGTCGCCCGCCGGCGGTACGCCCGATGTGGAGACGTACGTCGCATAGCCCACGGTCGTTAGCGCGATGATTGCTGCCGCGATGACGAGCTCGCTATAGCGCATCAGGCGTCCCTAACAGCAGGGCCACCGCGGCCACGATCTCGGCTCGACCGCCCGCCGCGAACCGCTCGTAGACCGCGCCGATGTCCACCTGGCTGCGGATGAGATGGAGTAGCGGACGTGTCAGGGACTGGTCGCCCATGACCACCGCACCCAGGATTCGCTTGTCGCTCAGGATGAGGCGCAGGTGATCCGCGTCGACATCGTCCTGGATGGCGAAGCCTTCGAGCTGCTCGCGCCACGCGTTGCTGTCGCCGCGGGCCAGCGTCACCAGGTCGCCATCGCGCCCGCCGGCTCCGATGGCGCCGATGACCGTCGTGGTGATACCGCCGATCTTGGTCACGTTGAACGGCGCCGGTCGCGGCGCGAATGACCGTGAGTCGCCGGCCATATTGGCTCCGGCGATGCGGCCCTGGGCGTTGGCCACCGACCACAGGCTGTCGATTCCCCGCCGACCCGTCGTGGGGTCCAGCACCTCCGCGGCGTCGCCGGCGACGTAGATGTCGGGCTGACTGGTCCGGAGGAACTCATCGGCGAAGATGCCGCGCCCGGTTTCAACGCCGGCTCCCTGGGCAAGCTCGAGCCGCGGCTGAGTGCCCACGGCCACCGCGACCATGTCGCAGGCGATGAGCTGGCCGTCCTTGGTCTCGACGCCGACGACGCGGTTGCGCCGATCGCCAATGACGCGCGCCAGCTCGACGTTGCGCCGAATGGAGATGCCGTCGGCCTGGAGGCGCGCCTCGACCAGTTGTGACTCGTGGTCGGCCAGGACGCTCGACCAGTAACGCTCGCCGCGCAACAGGTACTGGACGCGCACGTTGTTCGCGGCGAGACCCTCTGCCAGCTCGACCGCGGTGATGCCGCCGCCCACCACCACCGCCCGCGCCGCCTTTCTGGCGAGCTTCACGATGTGCCGCGCATCGTCGAGGTTGTCGAGCGTGACGACGCCCACGAGGTCGATTCCAGGCAGGTCGGGCCGGACGGCCTTGGCGCCGACACTCAGCAGCAAGCGGTCGTACGGCAGGGAGCGACCGTCGGACAGGTCGACTACGTGCGGTCGGACCGCGCGGACAGTGGCCGTCGTCTTCTTGATGCCCGCGCGCTTGTATTCCTTGTCTGGCCGCGAGAACAGCGCGCCCTCCGGCACCTGCCCGGTCAGGTAGTACGCCAGGCCAGGTCGCGAGTAGAACGGGTGCCGCTCAGCGCCGATGACGTGGATGTCGCCAGTCGCGTCGCGTTCGCGGATCGCCTGTGCAGCGGTAGCGCCGGCGGGCCCGTTGCCCACGATCACGTAGCGGGTGGGCATACTCAGCGCTCCCCGTCCGCGCGGCCGGTGAACAGCGACGATTGCTCAAACCGCAGGGTGCCGCGCGGGCAGCGCGCGACGCACTCGCCACAGGTGAGGCAGGCCCGGTCCGCAATTGGCACTTCCGTGCGGAC
>DATBRX010000036.1:0-6829 GCA_036560085.1 Candidatus Limnocylindrales bacterium | reverse complement strand
TGGGTACCCATGCCGAGCGCGTCGCCATCAAGGACGCCGTGAGTCGGGCGGATCAGGATCAATTCGCGCTGGAATCGCACCAGCGCGCAATCGCGGCGATCAACGAAGGTCGCTTCCGCGACGAGATCGTGGCGGTGCCCGTACGGAAGGGCAAGGAAGAAGTCCTTTTCGACACCGACGAGGGACCCCGAGCCGAGACCAGCCTCGAGGCGCTCGCCCGCCTGAAGCCTGTCTTCGCCCTGCCGTCGGGCGGGGACCGCGGCGACGCGACCGACGGCACGGTCACGGCGGGTAACGCGCCGGGCATCACTGATGGCGCGGCGGCGACGGTGGTCGCGTCCGAACGAGTCGTGGAGCGGCTCGGACTCAAGCCGCTCGCCCGGATCGTCGGCTACAGCCAGGCTGAGGTCGCGCCCAAGTGGCTCTTCCTGGCGCCGGTCAAGGGTGTCCAGAGGCTGCTGGAGCGGACCGGCATGGCGATGGCCGACTTCGATCTCGTGGAGATCAACGAGGCGTTCGCGGCCCAGGTCCTGGCCGACGGGCGCGAGCTGGGGTTTGACTGGAGCAGGGTCAACGTCAACGGCGGCGCGATCGCGCTTGGCCACCCGATCGGCGCCAGCGGTGCGCGGATCGTCGCTACCCTGCTGTATGAGCTTCGCAGGAGAGAGGGACGCTATGGACTCGCGACGCTGTGCCTGGGCGGCGGGGGATCAGTGGCGATGGCCTTCGAGCGCGTCTAGGGACACAGGAGTAACGCCATGAGCCGGGTCGCGATCGTCACCGACTCGGCCAGCGACCTGCCAGCGGAGCGCGCGGCGGCGGCGGGCGTGATCGTGGTGCCGCTGCTCGTCACCTTCGGCGAGCGCGAGTTCAGCGCCGGCGTCGATATGTCATACGAAGACTTCTGGCGCGAGCTGACCGCGCCCGGCGCACCGTTTCCCAAGACTGCCGCCGCGGCGCCGGGCGCCTTCAAAGACGCGTTCGACGGGCTATTCGCCCAGGGCTACGACGAGATCGTGTGCGTCAATGTCGGTTCGAAGCTGAGCGCCACGATGGGCAGCGCCAAGATCGCGCGCGCCATGCTGCCCGACCGCGCGATTCACGTGTTCGACAGCGAATCAGCGACGCTTGGCCAGGGCCTGCTCGTCCTGCTCGCCGCGCAACGAGCGCGCGAGGGCAAGTCCGGCGCCGAGATCGTCGCGGAGCTGGAGCGGCGCAAGCACACCCTGAGCCTGTACCTCGCGCTCGAGACGCTCGAGTACCTCAAGCGCGGCGGCCGCATCAGCCCGGCCCGCGCGGCAATTGGCAATGTGCTGTCGGTTAAACCGATCATCACGATCGAAGACGGCGTCGTCGAAACCGCCGACAAGCCGCGCACCAGGGGCAAGGCTCGCGCCCGCCTGCTGGAGCTGCTCAACACCTCGTCGCCGGAGATGATCGCCGTCATGCACGGCCAGGCCGAGGACATCGGGGAGTTTGCCGACGAGCTGGCCAAGCTGACGAAGTTCCCGCGTGATCAGGTCGGCATCTACCTGATCGGACCGTCGGTGGGTCCGCACACGGGGCCCGGCGTCTATGGAGCGGTCATCCTGCCCAAGGGCTGAGCGCCGCCAATCGTGCGCGGCGGGCCATCCGTGGGCCGGACGGCCCTCGCGCTTCGGTTACCTCTGGCACATCGGTTGGGCAGGAGGCCCGGTGTAAACTTCGCCCGCTTCGGCCCCCATCTCGGGCCTAACGACAATCGTTCCCTTGGAGGATTCGGTCAAGATGACCACCGAACGAGCAGCGCCGGCCATCAACCCATGGCACGTGGCGCAGCAGCAGTTCGACATCGCCGCCGAGAAGCTCAATCTGGACCCTGGCCTGCGCCAGGTCCTGCGTGAGCCCCGACGCGAGTTGCATGTCCACTTCCCGGTCAAGATGGACGACGGGTCCGTCAAGGTGTTTGAGGGATACCGGGTCCAGCACAACCTGGGTCGCGGCCCTGCCAAGGGCGGCATCCGCTACCACCAGGACGTCTCGATCGACGAGGTCAAGGCCCTCGCGATGTGGATGACCTGGAAGTGCGCCGTCGTGGGCATCCCCTACGGCGGTGGCAAGGGCGGCGTGATCGTCGATCCCAAGAAGCTGTCGCGGCGCGAGCTCGAGAACCTGAGCCGGCGCTTCTTCACGGAGATCGAGGTCCTCATCGGGCCTGAGAAGGACATCCCCGCACCGGACGTCAACACGACGCCGCAGGTGATGGCCTGGTTCATGGATACCTACTCCATGCACGTCGGCTACACCGTGCCCGGTGTCGTGACCGGCAAGCCGATCTCGCTCGGCGGTTCCGAGGGTCGCAATGAGGCCACCGCGCGCGGGACGGTCTTCTGCGTCCTCGAGGCGGCCAAGCACCTCAAGCTCGACATCAAGACGGCCACCGTGGTCGTCCAGGGCTTTGGCAACGCCGGCTCCATTGCCGCTCAGCTGATGGCCGCTGAGGGCGCCAAGGTGCTCGCGGTGTCCGATTCGACCGGTGGGATCCACTCGCCGGCCGGCCTGGACATCAACCGCGTCGTCGCCTGGAAGGCGGAGCACGGCACGGTCGTCGGTTTCCCCGGCGCCCAGGCTGTGTCGAATGCCGAGATCCTCGAGATCGAGTGCGACGTGCTCATCCCGGCCGCGCTGGAGAACCAGATCACGGCCGCCAACGCGGGCAAGATCAAGGCCAAGATCGTTGCCGAGGCCGCCAACGGCCCGACGACGCCTGAGGCTGACGAGATCCTGTTCAAGAACGGCGTCTTCTCGATCCCCGACATCCTGTGCAACGCCGGTGGCGTCACCGTTTCGTACTTCGAGTGGGTTCAGGACCTGAACCGCGACCACTGGAGCGAGAGGGTCGTCAACGAGAAGCTGCACGAGATCATGGTCAAGGCGTTCGGCGAGACCCTCGCGATCTCGCTGCGCGAGGGCGTGCACATGCGCCTCGCCGCCTACCTGCTGGCCGTCCAGCGGGTGGCGGACGCGACCTCGTTGCGCGGCCTCTATCCATAAATCGACCTCTCACCTCGTAACGCGCAGAGCGCCCCGGGGCCGCAAGGTCCGCGGGGCGCTTCTCTATTTGCGGCGCCAGCGACACTTGAGCCGATGAACGCGGCCCGGTTCGGCGCTCAATCCATGACCGCTCCATTGCGCGAGGTCCTGTTGCGCTCGCCCGGTCCGGCATTCGGGCGGGCGTTCGACGACCCGGCGCACGGCTTCCTGCACCCGGTCGATCTCGAGCTTGCGCGCCGGCAGCACGCGGCGCTGTGTGAGCTGCTCGACCGCCTGGGGGTGCGCGTCCACGTCGTGGACGAGGATGGACTGGGCCCAGACTCCGTATACGTCTTCGACCCGTTGCTGATAAGTGATCGCGGAGCCATCCCGTTGCGCTCGGGCAAACCGACGCGCCGCGGCGAGGAAGCGGCGCTGGAAGCCTGGACGGCGCAGGCGGCCATCCCGACGATCGGTCATATCGCGGCTCCCGGGACGGCCGACGGCGGCGACACGTTCTGGCTGCGGCCCGACCTGCTGGTCATCGGCCGCTCGCTGCGCACCAATCGTTCCGGCGCCGACCAGCTGGCCGCCATCGTGCGCGGTCGTGTGGAGATCGTCGACATGCCGTACTGGCACGGGCCGGGCGAAGTCCTGCATCTGCTGAGCGTCATCTCGCCGGTCGCGGATGACCTGGCGGTCGTGTTCCCGGAGCTTCTGCCCGCGAGCCTGCATGAGCTGATCACCGACCTGGGCGTGCGCACGATCGCGGTCGACGAGGCCGAGTTCGAGACCCTGGGCTGCAACGTTCTCACCGTCCGGCCGGGTGTGGTCATCGTTGCGGCGGGCAATCCTGCGGTCAGTGCCGCGCTGGCCGATGCCGGCTGCGAGGTGCATACCTTCGACGCGGGCGAGATCGGGCTGAACGGCGGCGGCGGGCCAACGTGTCTTACGCGGCCGGTCCTGCGCACGGGGTTGTAGCATCGGCGCCCATGCTCGACCACGAAGAACAGTTCCTGTTCAAAGAGGAGATCCTCCACCTCGCGACCGCGGTCGCAGACGGCGGGATGCTCGACAACGTCGAGGACCTGCTGACCGACGTCATCACATCGCCGCGATTTGACAGCGAGGTGTTCACCCTCGAGCGAAGCCTGCAGGTGATGCTGGGCGCGCGCGCCGGCACGACATTGGTCGGGCTGCTGACCGTGACGCCGGATGTCTTCGACCAGGTCGCGGAGGTGCGCATCGCGCCGGAGATCCATGAGCGCCTCGTCGCGTGGCGGGCGCGCTTTGGTCTCGCGATCGACAACGCGCTCAATTTCCTGAACAACCCCGACGGCATCCAGGGTCACAACTTCTCCACCCAGGTGGCCCACGTCGACGACCGACGCGTCCTGCAGGGCCGCCTGACCCTGGTGCGCTACAACAACGAGCCGCAGTTCTTTGTCGCGGACGCGGCAGTCTTTTACTCGCTCATCGCCGACATCCTGGATCGGCTGGTGCCGCAGACCGACGACGAGACGGTCGATCCGGACACGCTCAGCCGGATCAAGGACGCGATCGCGGTCATCGAGCGCAAGCAGGCGGCACGCGACCGCACCTAGCTAACGGGCGGCTCCAGCGGCTGGCAGTCGATCAGTCGCGCGGAAGGAAATCGCACTGCCAGCGAAGCTAGGGCCGGCCGGTCGAGGACATCGAGCTCCTGCAGAGTCTCGGCATCGGCCACGCTGACGTAGTCGACATTGCCCAGGCTGGCAGCAGCCAGCTCATAGCGCATGAACTGACGAAGCGAATCGGCCGATCTATCGCCCGAAGCGAGCGCGCCGGCCGCGGCCTGCAACGCGCGGTTGAGGATCGGTGCCTGGCTCCGCTCCTGCGATGTCAGGTAGCGGTTGCGCGACGACATGGCCAGGCCGTCGGCCTCGCGGACGGTGGGGCAGACCACGACGTCTACGGGCATGCCGAGGTCGCGCACCAGGCGGCGGATCACGACCGACTGCTGGCCGTCCTTCTGGCCAAAGAAGGCCCTATTCGGCGCGATGAGGTTGAACAGGATGGTGACCACGGTGGCCACTCCCCGGAAGTGACCGGGCCGCGCGGTGCCTTCCAGCACATCACCCAGCCGCCCGACATCCACGGTCATCGATGCGCCGGGCGGATAGATCTCCTCGACCGCGGGCAGGAACGCGAGGTCCACGCCGAGCGACTCGAGCAACGCCAGGTCGCCTTGTTCGTCGCGCGGGTATCGCGTCAGGTCCTCGTTCGCGCCGAACTGGGTGGGATTGACGAAGATGCTCGCCGTGACTGACGCGCATTCGGCACGAGCGCGGCGGATGAGCGAGGCGTGGCCCTCGTGGAGCGCGCCCATCGTCGGCACGAAGCCGAGCGGACCGGGGAGTGCTGCACGCGCCTCGCGCAGCTCGGCGCGCGTCCTGACTACGAGCAAGAGGACCTAGAGGTCGCGGTCGAGCGGGATGGGCTCGCCAACGGCCGCGGCCGCGGTTGCCGCAGCGCGATCGAGCGCGCCTTCACCCAGGACCTCGGCGAGCACGTCGGGCTGGATCGACGACGAGTTCTCCGGCGCCGGGAAAGTGCCCGCCGTCACGTCGGCGACGTAGGCGCCCACCGCCTCGGCCATGCGCTCGGCGAGGTTCTCGTACTTCCGTGCGTGCTTGGGTATGAAGCCGTAGGTGAGCCCGAGCAGATCGGTTATCACCTGCACCTGGCCTGAGCAGCCGGCGCCGGCACCAATGCCGATAGTCGGGATCTTCAGTCGGTCGGTGACTGCGGCGGACAGCTCAGCCGGGACCAGCTCCAGCACCACGGCAAAGGCGCCCGCCTCCTGGACGGCGAAGGCATCCGACAGCAGATGACGGGCCGATTCAACCGTCTTGCCCTGCACGCGATGGCCGCCCAGGCCATGGACGCTCTGCGGGGTCAGGCCGATGTGGCCCATGACCGGGATGCCGGCCTTGGCGATGGCCTCGATCGTCCGCGCGCTGCGCACGCCGCCCTCGACCTTGACCGCCTGGGCGCCGGCCTCGCTGATGAAGCGCCCGGCGTTTTCGAGCGACTGCTCGATGTTCACGCCGTACGACAGGAAGGGCATGTCACCGATGACCAGCGAGCGGCGCGTCCCGCGCACGACGGCCTTGGTGTGGTGGAGCATCTCGTCCATCGAGACGCGCACCGTCTCCTCATAGCCGAGCATCACCATGCCGACCGAGTCGCCCACCAGGATCAGCGGCACGCCCGCTTCGTCGATCACCCGCGCAGTCGGGTAGTCATACGCGGTCAGCATCGCGATGCGTGTGCCCTCGGCGTGCATCTTGGCGATGTCGGACAGAGTGGTGCGGCGGACCGGTTTCGCGCCCGGCGCAGGCGCTGGCTGAGGCTGTGACGTGGCGCTCATCTGGCGGCCAATTCTGCACCCTTGGCCATCTTCAGTTCGACCATGCGATCGAGCAGCCGATCCGCGACTTGGCGCTTGGACATAAGCGGCCACTCTTCGGTCGGGCCGTTGGGCTCGATGATCGTGACCTTGTTGGTGTCGGTGCCAAAGCCAGAGCCTTCGTGGACAACGTCGTTCGCGACCATCAGGTCCACGCCCTTCTTCGCGGCCTTGGCCGGGGCGCGCTCAAGCGACCCGGTCTCCGCGGCGAAGCCGACGATCACTGGTTGGCGGCCGGCCTTGGCGCGTGCCGTCGTTACGGCCTCGGCCAGGATGTCCTGCGTTGGCTCCAGTTCGAGCGTCAGTCCGGAGCCAGCGCGGGCGATCTTGGTGGTGGATTGGGTGCGCGGCCGGAAGTCGGCCACG
>DATBRX010000035.1:0-4363 GCA_036560085.1 Candidatus Limnocylindrales bacterium | reverse complement strand
GCGGCGCGGTCGGCCCTTCGCCCTTCGGCCGGAAGCTCTTGAGGCTGGCCCACGCGTCGAGCAGCGTGCCGTCAACCGTGAAGTGCTCATCCGACAGCAGCCCGGCCTCGCGCGCCTGCTCGACGACGGCGTCAAAAAAGGCCGCCGCGATGTCGCCCTGCAGCAATCGATCACGGTTCTTGCTGAAGGTCGTGGGCGACCAAATCTCATCGTCCATGCCGAGTCCGACGAACCAGCGAAACAGGATGCTGTAGTCGATCTCCTCCATCAGCAGCCGCTCGCTGCGAATCGTGTACAGCGATTGCAGCAGCAGGGCCCGCAGCAACTGCTCCGGCGGGATCGACGGCCGGCCCATCTCCGAGTACATCCGGTCGAAGCGCGGCGACAGGGTGGCCAGGACCTCGTCGGTCAGGCGGCGAACGGCGCGCAGCGGATGGTCCGCCCGCACGCGCTGCTCCGGCACGACGTAACTGAACATTTGGCTCGTTTGCTCGTCGGGTCCACGCATGCGGTCGCTCCCTTCGGAAGAAGTGGGAGCATGGTAGTACGCGGAAATCACGATGTCGATCCCCTGCGAGTCACTTTTTCAGCACCCTGCTAGTACGACTTTGTTAGATCCGCAGGTCAATTTCGGCCAATTTCTGCATGGTGCGGAGATAGTGCGGGTGCGTCACGAAGAAGTGGGCAGTGAGGATCTCGGTGATCACAGCGCGCACGAGTGGGAGCGTCGGCAGGTGCGCGCCCCGTCGGTGGCGTTCGCTTTGGAGCCAGCTGTACGCGAGGGCGGTGAGGACGACGTGTCGCTGCCACCCGGGCAACGAGCGGCCCTCGAAGTGATCGAGGCCGAGTTCGTCCTTCAGCTCCTGATACTGCTGCTCGATCGCCCAGCGCTGATGCGTGAGGCGCACCAGGGTGCGCAACGACGCGGTCGCCGGCACGTTGACCAGGTAATACTTGGTGCGGTCGCTCGCGCCGAGTGCGCGTTCGCACAGGAGCCACACCTCGGGCGCGAGCCGACGATCGCGCCACTCGTGTGCGGGAGTGACACGCGTCGCACAGAAGCGGGCGCGCCACGCGGGCTGCGTGCCATTGCGCCACGACACCACGCGCCACGCACGGGCGGGGTGGGCTGCCGCCCAGGCGCGCGCCTCGATCGCCGAGACGTCGGGCGCCAGCGTCGGGCGCGATCGCGGACGACCGATGGGGCCGCGCGACACCGGCGCGACGAGCGCCGGCGTGCCGACGAAGATCTTCAGCGTGGACGAGACGCCCAAGGCGTACGGCAGCCGCGCCCGATGGAGGGTCCGCCGCAGTGTCGCACTCTCGCCGAATTCCGCATCGCCGAGGACGGCCGTCACCGTGATCCCGCTCGCGCGGACCTGCCGCAGCAACGTCAGCGCGAGTTGCCACTTCGGCTGCGCACGCACACCGGCCGGAATGCGGGCTCGCGTCCGCTGCTCCGGCGTCAGCCACGCGTCCGGCAGGTACAACGTTGCGCCGAGCATCCACGCGCGGGCGCCGGTCCACAACGCCACGGTCACCGCGGTCTGGCAATTGGCGATCTTGCCGAGCGCGCCGCAGTACTGGCGCGCGACCCCGACCGAGTACGGCCCCTGCTTGGGAAAGCTCGTGCCGTCGAGAATGAGGACGCCCGTGCGATCCGGAATCGTGGCGCGCAACTGGCGCCACACAGCGTCGGCCGACCACGGCGCGTCGGTGATGAAATGCTGAAAGGCCTGATACGTGCCGGGGTCGCGGACGCGCTCCAGCATGGCACTCATCGACTTGCGACGGCTGTCGCTCAGCAGGCCCAGCAGGTACCGCCGAAACGCACCGCGCTGGGCCACGTGCGTGAAGCACACCTCGAACGGCTCGAGCCAGGCGCTCAACCGATCGAGCCACGCCGGCGCACTCCGCGGCAGTCGCGACACTGCGCCGCAGCGTACCGAACCGCGCGGACATGTACAAGACCTTTCGTCGCGTCTGGATCAGATTCCGGGATGAATCAGTGGATCTGACAAAGTAGTACTAGCAGGGTGCTGAAAAAGTGACTCGCGGGGGATCGACATCGTGATCTCGGCGTACTACCATGCTCCCACTTCGTTCAGAGGGAGCGACCGCATGCGTGGACCTGACGAGCAGACCAGTCACATGTTTAGCTACATCGTGCCGGAGCAGCGCGTGCGGCCGGATCATCCGCTGCGCGCGATCCGCCGGCTGACCGACGAGGTGCTCGCGACGCTGTCGCCGCGCTTTGACGACATGTACTCGGACATGGGCCGGCCGTCGATCCCGCCGGAGCAGCTGCTGCGAGCGCTCGTGCTGCAGTCGCTGTACACCATTCGCAGCGAGCGGCTGCTGATGGAGGAGATCGACTACAGCATCCTGTTTCGCTGGTTCGTCGGCCTGGGCATGGACGAGGAGATCTGGTCGCCGACCACCTTCAGTAAGAATCGCGACCGCTTGCTGGAGGGCGACGTCGCCGCGGCATTCTTTGATGCGGTCGTCGCTCAGGCGCGGCAGGCCGGGCTGCTCTCCGACGAGCACTTCACCGTCGACGGGACGCTGCTGGAGGCGTGGGCGAGCCTCAAGAGCTTCCGCCCGACTGAGGACGACCAGGCGCCGCCGCCCGACGATCCCGGAAATCCCACCGTGAATTTCCATGGCGAGACGCGGCGGAACGACACCCATCAGTCGACGACCGATCCCGACGCGATGCTCGCGCGCAAAGGCCAGGGCAAGGAGGCGAAGCTCTCCTACGCCGGGCATGTACTCCTCGACAACCGCCATGGCTTGGTGGCGAATGTGTGCGTGACCGCCGCCACGGGCACCGCCGAACGGGACGCCGCCTTGGTGATGCTCGCGGAAGCCCCGGCGGCCGTGACGGTCGGCGGCGACAAGGGCTTCGATGTCGCCAGTTTCGTCGCCGGCGTCCGCGCGCTCGGCGTCACACCGCACGTCGCGCAGAAGGTCACCGGCAGTGCGATCGACGAGCGGACCACACGACATGCCGGCTACGCGGTCAGCCAACAGAAACGGAAACTGATCGAGCAAGTCTTCGGCTGGCTGAAGACCGTCGGCGGCCTGCGCAAACTTCGGCATCGCGGTGGCGAGCTCGTCGATTGGATCGTGACCTTCGCGGCGGCGGCCTACAACTTGGTCCGCTTGCGGACGCTGCTGGCGAGGCCCGCGTGAGCACCGGTCGACGAGCGTGCAACCGTACCGCCGCAACCACCGGCGGGCGCACACGGGAACAGAAGACATGGTGACGCGAGTCACTTTTTCATCGGCCTGCTAGTACCTAGTACCTAGTACCTAACCTTTGACTCTTGCCCTTTGCCCTTTGACCTGACTATGACCCGAGTCTGAAAGGCACCAGTTCTTTCACCTCGCCGTCACCGTTCTTGGCGGTGATTTCGACGAGATACTCTCCTGACGGAATCGAGTTGAGACCGAGATCGATCTGATGCATCGCGCCGGCGGCGGCTGGCGCGATCTGGATGTCGGACATCTTCTGCCCGGCGCGGTTCATGAGCACGGCAGTCACGGCGGGCTTGTCAGAGCCGGGGCCGTACGCGTCGAATCGAATCAACAGCCGCTCGGTGCGTGAGAACTCGCGGCCTGGCTGAGGCACGGCGGCGGCATCGGCGACCAGGGCCTGGAACTCCCGTGCTGTGCGTGCGCGGTAGACACGCGGCGTGCTGAGCGCGACCTGCGGCGCCGTGAAGTCAGGCACGGTGATGTCACGAATCTCGCTGTCGAGCGTGCCGCCGGATCCCGCGGCCTCGACTGTCATGCGCAACTCAAGCGTGCCGGGCGGCGCGTCGAAGACCAACCGTTGCGGCGCGGTGGCTGCGGCAGCCACCGGCGAGCGGCCGGCTGGGGCCCCGGTATCGTTGGGCGCCACTGGTGGGGCGGCAGACGCCAGCGCGGCGTCTGGCGAGCGCCCGCGGAAAACGAGATCGCCTTTGGCCGTTGCCGCCAGCAGCGACACCCGACCCGGCTGTTCGCGGCGGACACTGCCTCCCACGGCGGCGCCTTGCGCAGGCAGCGGCTCCCAGATCAGCGTCACGCGCGTCTTGCCGTTCTCTCCGCGCTCGGTCCCAATCCAGGTCCGCACGTACTTGCCCGACTGTACCGAGGTCGCAATCGACGCCAGCGCGGTCTGAACGGGCTTGGCAACGTCGGGCGTCGGGTTGTTGATTTTCTCGACGTCCGCCGCGGTCAACGCCCAATAACCCTTGCGGGCGCGCACATCCACGCCGCCCCGTTTCACGCGGACGGTGATCGGATGGAACTTGCCGTCGTTGCCGGTCTTGGTCGAGGTGTAGCCAAGCAGGTAGTAGTAGCTCGATTCGCGCAC
>DATBRX010000034.1:0-2728 GCA_036560085.1 Candidatus Limnocylindrales bacterium | reverse complement strand
CTTGATGTCGTGCGGCACGCCCACGGCCGCCGCCTCGAGGACGGCCGGGTGCGCCACCGCTGCGCTCTCGACCTCGGCCGGGCCGACGCGCTTGCCCGCGACCTTGAGCGTGTCATCGGATCGGCCCTGGATGAACCAGTAGCCGTCTTCGTCGACGATCGCCCAGTCACCGTGCACCCATGTGCGCGGGATGCGCGACCAGTACGTCTCGAGGTAGCGCTCGCGGTCCTGCCAGAAGCCCCTTGTCATTCCGGGCAGCGGCTGGCGCAGCACGAGCTCGCCGACTTCCCCGCGGACCTGGTTACCCGTCGCGTCGATGACGTCCGCGGCCGCGCCCACGTTGGGGCCGCCGAACGACGTCGGCTTGATCGGCGTCATCAGGTTGCAGGCGACGATCCCCCCACTCACCTCCGTCCCGCCGCTGTAGTTGATGAGCGGCAGACGACCGCCACCGATTTCGCGGAAGAACCACCACCAGGACTCCGGGTTCCACGGCTCGCCTGTCGACCCCAGTACGCGCAGGGAGCTCAGGTCATGGCCCCGAATCGGGTCCGTGCCGTGCGCCATCAGCGCGCGGATGACGGTGGGGGAGAGGCCCAGGTGAGTCACGCCGTGGCGCGCCACCAGCGCCCAGAGGCGGTCCGGCTGCGGGTGGTCGGGGGCACCTTCGTACAACACCAGCTCGGCGCCGAGCAGCAGGGCTCCGCTGATGGCCCACGGGCCCATCATCCAGCCCAGGTCCGTGAACCAGAAGAGCTTGTCGCGCGCGCCCAGGTCGAAGCAGTGCGCCAGGTCCTGTGCGCCCTTGATCGGGAAGCCGCCGTGGACATGGACCGCGCCCTTGGGCCGGCCGGTCGTGCCCGACGTGTAGATGATCATGTACGGCGTCTCGGGGTCCGTCGTCGGCGTCTCGGTGATCGGCTGAAGGGTCGGGTCGGCCATCTCCGACTGCCACCAGCGATCCCTGTTTTCGACCCAGCCCTGTTCGGGCGGGAAAGGGCTCAGGCGGCCGACTACCAGCACCGTCCTGACGGTCGGGCTCTGGGCGACTGCGGCGTCCGCCGTCTCCTTCAAGTTGACCTTGCCCCCGCGACGAAGCGTGCCGTCGGCGGTGACAAGCAAGGTGGCACCGGCGTCGTTGAGCCTGCTCGCGACAGCGGGGGCCGCGTAGCCGGAGAAGATCGGGATGTAGATCGCTTGCAGTTTCCCAAGCGCCAGGACGGTCATGACCGTTTCTGGCAATAGCGGCAGGAAGATGCCCACGCGGTCGCCTTCCCTGACGCCCAGCCGCGCGAGCATTGCCGCCGCGCGATCCGTTGCGGCCTTCAGCTCAGCGTTGGTGAAACGACGGACGGTGCCGTCCTCGCCCTCCCAGGTGAGTGCCGCGCCGGCGGGGTCGCGTTGGGCTCGGCCATCGATCGCGGCCGACGCGTAGTTGAACGCGCCGCCGCTCCACCAGCGCGACCACTCGACGCCGCCGCTCGTGTCGAGGGTCTGCGTCGGGCGGCGCTGCCAGTCGAGAGCCAGATCGTCTGCGGCCGCGCCCCAGAACCACGCGGGGTCGCGCTCAGAGTGGCGCTGGAGCGACTCCAGGTGTGGCTCACGCGTGGCTCGAATGAAGCGTCCCAGGCGTGTCGCGTCTGGGGCGTTCGCGGCCGGTCGCCAGGCAGCGTCAGCCACGTCGCGCCCAAAGGTCGGCCAGTCGCGGGTCATCGCCCGCATCGTAGCCGGACAGCTCATGTGCTACGATGTAGCACATGACACGAATCGGCATAAGGGAGCTGCGGCAGAACGCGAGCGAGTACGTGCGCCGCGCAGAGAAGGGCGAGACCATCGAGGTGACCGACCGGGGCCGCCCCGTCGCACAGCTCGCTCCACTGCCCCAGCCGGAAGACATTCTCGAGCGATGGATAGCTGAGGGCAAGGCAACACGCCCTACCGGCCACCTCGCGAATCTCGGCCCGCCGGTGCCACTGCCGCCAGGCTCGCCATCTACCCAAGAGGTCCTCGACGAGCTGCGTGAGGAAAGAATCTAGTGCCGGCCTATCTCGACTCATCGGCTGCCGTCAAGCTGGTATTCGATGAATCCGAGTCAGAGGCTCTGCAGGTGTATGTAGGGTCTTCGCCACGATGGGCGTCGTCCGCGCTTATCCGCGTGGAGCTGCTGCGCGCTGCGAAACGACTTGATGCCCGTCGGGTCGGACGCGCCTATGAGCTCTTAGGTTCGATCAGCATTCGTGAAATTGACGACGAGATCCTCGATCGCGCTGCGGAAATCTCGCCGCTCAATATCCGCACGCTCGATGCGATTCATCTCGCCACTGCAACGCTGATGGGCCCCAACCTTGAGGTGCTGGTCACCTACGACCGGCGCATGATCGAGGCCGCGCAGCTGTACGGACTGCCGATCGCCTCGCCGGCCTGACCGCCGGTTACGCCGTCCCTTCGTGCTTTGCAGCGCGTTCGCAAGTCACGGCGCAGGGCGAATCGATGAGCGTGCATCGCTCTCGCGGCGACATTCCGAATCCCCCGAGCTGAGGTGCGCAGTGGAACGCTATTTCGGACGACTGGCCAAGTTGATCTCGCGTGCGACGGGTCATCCCGTGGCGTTTGTCATCGCCTTGGCGGTTGTCGTAGGTTGGGCGCTCAGCGGGCCGATCTTCGGCTTCTCCGACACCTGGCAGCTGGTGATCAACACCGGCACGACGATCGCGACGTTCCTGATGGT
>DATBRX010000033.1:0-3417 GCA_036560085.1 Candidatus Limnocylindrales bacterium | reverse complement strand
GTCGCGGGCACGATCGCCGGCATTGGCGCCGCGAGCGGTGGCAAGTGGGTCGGCGTCGCCCCCGGCGCGGACATCTACATGTTCCGCGGTGGCGCCGGTCTGAACATCTTCTCGTGGTGGGCAGTGCGCGCGTTCGACTGGGTCATCCAGAACGGCAAGGCGCTCAACATCCGCGTGATCTCGAACAGCTGGGGCGGCGGCGATGGCTCCGACTACGACCCCAACGACCCGGTGAACATCATGTCCAAGGCCGCCTACGACCACGACATCGTGGTGGTCTTCGCAGCCGGCAACTCGGGTGGCCCGAACATGCTCGGCAGCAACTCGGTTTCGCCCTACGTGATCTGCGTCGGCGCAGTTGACAAGAGCGGCGCCAAGGCGTCCTTCACCTCGACTGGCCGCCCGGGCGGCGACATGACGCGGGACGCCAACGGCCTGTATCGGCCAACGGTCGTCGCGCCCGGCGTCGACATAATCGCACCGCATTCATCGACCGGTGCCGTGATGGCCGACGGGCTCGACACGTCGAACCCGTTCTACACCCACTCCGATGGCACGAGCATGGCCACGCCGCACGTTGCGGGCGTGGTTGCGCTGATGCTTCAGGTTCGCCCGAGCCTCACGCCGCAGAACGTGATCGACATCCTCGAGGGCACGGCCACCAGCCTGAAGAGCTACGAGCGCTGGCAGGTCGGCGAGGGCCTGGTCAATGCCTACGCGGCTATCAAGGCCGCCGAGAAGGGCCAGGTCAAGTTCCATCCCTCGACGAGCGGCAAGACGCCCCAGTACAAGCTTCTCCTGAGCGCCGACTGGAACGGCAAGGTCCTACCCGCCGGGTACAGCGTGATCGACCAGACGAACGCGCTGGCATCCGACACCCCGGTCCCGGTGGCCAAGGGCGCTGACGCCCTGTACGCCGAGATCGAGTGGGCGAGCCCCAACGAGAGCGTCTACCTGCAGCTGCTCGATCCCAGCGGCAAGTTGGTCGAGGAGTCCGCCGGGCTGACGGACATCGGCTTCGTCAACTTCCGCTCGGTCGTGACAACGAGCCCGGTCGCCGGTACGTGGACGGTGCGCGTGGTCGGCCGCATTAACGCGGTGACCGACTACCGCGGCTTCTGGGGCACGTATCAGCTCACGACCAATTACAAGGCACCGAGCACGACCAACCTCACGACGGTGACGAAGCCGTACAGCGGCACCTCGAACACGTCGGCGGACGCGGTGCACGACTCGCAGTACTTCACCATCTCTGTTCCGACGGGCGCCACGCAGGTCAGCGCGACGCTCGACTGGGCAGACACGAACTATGACCTCGACCTCTACCTATTCGACGCCACCGGTCGGCTCGTCAAGAGCTCGACCAACGGCGACGTGAACCACGAGGAGCTGGCGGTCACATCGGGCACCGATCCCATGATGCCTGCCGCGGGTCTCCCCGCCGGCACCTGGACACTCGAGGTCCGGGGCTGGCTCGTGGTCGCGCCCGAGGCGTTCACCGGTACGTACTCGGTGACGTACCCCAAGTAGCCGCGCCAATCCCATCTGGCAATGGAGGCCGGCGTCCCGCACGGGGCGCCGGCCTCTTCATGTCCGGTGGCCCACCCAGAGTCGGAGTGCGCGTTTTGCGCCGACGACTCCGCTACCCTACCCGGCGACATGTCACTCGCCTGGTACGCCACCATCTCCCGTCAGAACGGCTGATCGGCCCCTTCCGCAACTGCGTCGGAGGAAGGGGCAGGAGCGACGCACGCCGCCAGCGCCCTTCGGTCGGGCGCGCGCGTGCACTCCTGCGTGGTAGTCAGTCACAGGAGATGAACAGATGCCGATGCCGCATCAGACGTTCGCCCAGATGGCGAAGCGTCGGCTGGTCGGGAAAGAGGGCAAGGAGCGCATTCGCGTTGTGCGCGAGCTGATCGCGCAGCTGCCCGACTACAGGAACGGGCCGTACGCGGACCTGCGCAAGTCGCTCCTCGCGGAGATCGAGGAGACGCGCGTCCGGTCGAACGCCGTTCACCGCGACTCGATCGCCGTGCGCCGCGAGGGTGCCGCGCAAATCGCCCTTGTCGGACCGCCCAACGTGGGCAAGAGCTCTGTCCTGCAGGCCCTGTCAGAGATCCAGATCAAGACCGGCGACTACCCGTTCACGACGCTGCGGCCGGTGCCGGCGCTCACCCGCGTCAAGGGTGTGCTCGTGCAGCTGGTTGAGATTCCCGGCCTCATTGGCGGCGCAGCCGATGACCGCGGCGGTGGCCGGGCGCTGCTCGGCGTGCTGCGCTCAGCGGACGCGATCGTCTTCTGCGCTCGCGCCGGCTATCCGCCGGACGAGCTCCAGACGGTGCGCGAGGAGCTCGCCCGGGCCGAGATAGAGAAGCCCGCCGTGCTGGCGGTGACCCGGGCCGACGAAGCCACCGATGCTGACATCGGCCGACTTGCCCAGGCGTTCCCCGATCTGCAGATGGTGCGGGTGTCGGTGCTTGATCCCGCTTCACTCGACGCGCTGCGCGACGCGATCTGGAGCCTGACCGGACTGATCAGGATCTACCTGCGCACGAACGGCTCGACCCAGTCGGAACCGCTGGCGCTGGATCCCGGAGCGACCGTCGCCGATGTAGCCGACTCGGTCCATCACGAGCTCGGCGCGTCCTTCACCGCCGCTCGGGTGTGGGGGCCGTCAGCGCGCTTCGAAGGTCAGCGCGTGGGGCGGGAGCACGCGGTACAGGACACGGACACGGTCGAGATCCTGAAATAGGTTCAGATCGGGAGCAGCACCGCCACGGTGCCCGCCACCACCCCCGCGATCAGCCCGAGCAACACGATCTCCAGGGCGCGACGGCGATCGCGGGCGCGCATCTGCGGGTCCGCGACGCGCTCGCTCGAGCCGACCTGGCCGAAGTTGAAGACGCCCAGCGTCCCGAAGGCCACGCAGAACCTGCGCCACGCCTGGAGATAGGCGACCGCCGTGCCCCATGCGGGTAGCGCGACGCTGAAGCGCGCGAGCAGCGGCACGTGGGTGACGATCAGCAGCGCGAGAAAGCCGAGCGTGATCAGCAGCCCGATGTGGGCTAGCGTCAGGCGATGGGCGATCTCATCGGGCCCAATGTTGCAGACGCCCGACTCGTATTCGTCACCCGGGCCGCGCGCCATGACCATGTCGCTGATTGTCGCGGCTCAGGCGGGCGCAGCCACAAAACCATCAGGCCGCAGACCGTGACCAATGTCAGGGCAGGTATGGCCGCCTTCGCGGCGCGCGGTGGCAGGAACCACTCGAACATGGGCACGGGGTCGCCCAGGCCCGCCTGGAAGGGACCGAACGGGCAATCTCCCCGGCCGACGACCAGCGCGGCGCCTTCGGCCAGCAGAAGCGCGGCAGAGGCGTAGACCCTCTTGTCGCGGCTGCGGGTCAGGCCGGCTCGC
>DATBRX010000032.1:0-7609 GCA_036560085.1 Candidatus Limnocylindrales bacterium | reverse complement strand
TCGGCCACGCGATCGATCGCCGACTCGATGCGCAGCGGCGCCTGCGCGCCGCGACCAGCTTGCCAGTACTGGCGCACGCGGTTGCGCAGGCTTTGCGCCTTGCCCACGTAGAGCACGCGGCCGTTCTTGTCCTTGAGCAGGTATACGCCGGGCTTGGTGGGCAGCTTGGCCAGCGTCGCCTGGAGTTGCGGGGTCATCGGGTCATTCGATCGTAGCGCGGCAACACGGGTATGCCCCACGGAAACAAGGAAGCGACCCCGCCTTTCGGTCGGGGCCGCTCCTGTTACTTCAGCGAATTTGCCGCTATCAGCCGCCTGGGATCTTCACCAGCAACAGCTGACCGCCCTCGCGCTTGTACGTCCAGTCAATGCCCGTTGGCGGGTCATTGATATCCGGACCGGGCGCGGTTTCTATGAACAGGGTGTGGGCCTGGACGGTGATCAGGAACATCCCCGGACCGAACCACTGCGAGACGTCGATGATGCCGCTCGCCTCCCAGGCGCCCATGCTGCCCTCGCTCGAGCTATCAACGTCGGTATCGCCCTCGTCGGCGTCCTGGTTGACCTCGAGGACAGGGTTGAGCGTCGGCACAGCGCCGAACTTGTACTGCCAGACGCGGGCATTCTTGCCGGCCAGGTCGCCCGGTGCGAATTGCTGGCTGCTGCCCGGATCCTCGGTGATGTAGATGCCCTTCTTGGTGGTCTCGATGTTGTCCGGTTGGCGGATCTCGGTCAGCGTCTTGGTCGGGCTGTCGTCGCCTTCGATCAGGATCGAGAGGGACGTGACAACTGTCGGGTCGTTCTTGTCGAAGACCATCTTCCAGATGCGACCGTTGGTTGACTTGTTGACAACCGCGTTGCCGTCCGAATCCAGGCCGGCGCTGTCAGATGGACCGCGGCCGCGGCCGGAGTCGACGATGTAGACGACGTTGCGCATGCCCTGGCGCTTGTCGTACGCCATGTCCTCGACGCGAACGAAGGAGAAGACGTTGTGCTCGTCGCTCCACGTCTCGAGGACCCACTGCGGGCCATCCACGCCTGGGCCGCTGGTCGCGCCGGGCGGGCGCTGCCAAGCCCCGTCGGAGGGCGGCGGGTCATAGGGTCCGCCGAACTCGGCAGGCACATCTGCAGCCATCATGTCGGAGCCGTCGGGATTGCGCCCGGTGGCGATCTCCTTGGGCACCTGGATGAAGTGGCCGGTGACGCTGTGCGTCGAGCCGGGCACGAAGTCGTAGTAGTCGTCGTATGCCAGGTCGTCAGAGACGAAGGCCCACAGCTCGCCCTCGTCGTTCCAGAGATCCGCCCGGCTGTCGGCGATGTATGAGTAGACCTGCGACTGGTTGGGGCTGGTCACGAATGAGTCGTCACCCGAGAGCACGACCGGATAGCCGTAGCCCTTCAGGGGCAGCGAGTTCTCGTGGTTGTGTCGGCCCATGCCCCAGATGATCCGGTTGACGCCGGTTCCGAGGTCACGCGCCACCACCGCGCCGATCTGGCGGGCCGTGTCGGCACCTTCGGTCGCCGGCCACTGCAGCCCGGCACGATTGACCCAGTCGATGCCTTCCTCGTTGGTCAGCAGGATGGGCCGGTCGAAGCCGTGAATGCTTGTCGCCAGGAAGTTCGAGCACAGACGATGAACGTCGTCGCCGTCATCGAGGATGAGACTCGCGGCGGTGACCTTGTGGGTGCTGCGGTTGATGCGCAGCTTGCTGACGAGCGAGTCGGTGAAGTCGTTCAGGTTGCCGCCCGGTGATGAGGTGCTGTACGGGAACGGCACGGTCGAGGTCTCGTGGTTGACGAACACCTTGACCGAGTTGCTACCCCAGCTGGCGACGCTGATCCCATCGGGAATCGCATCGAACATGTAGCTGCCCATCTCGTCACCAACGGTGAGGATCGGTTCGACCGAACCACCCGCCAGGTTCCACAACATGGCGTCCTGATCGGTGATGAAGTTGGCCTCTGGCCGAGCAGCGGCGACGGGCGCTGCGGTCATGGTGGCCACCAGGAGGACCATTATTGGCACGAGCGCGCGTCTACGGACAAGGCCGCGTTGGATCTTGGGCATCCATCTCCTCCGCGCCGGCTCCCATGTGGGCATCTGGCGCCTCCCGTCAGGTGGTCAAAACGGGCTGAGCGCGGTGCCCGGCTGACGCTGACCGGCGGAGGTTATTCGGTCCGGTGGCGGATGGGAACAGGCACTCGCTAACTGCAACGTCTCTGGCGATGGACCCGCCGATAACCCATCGATAAGGGGGCATCGCCATAGTCGAGCGGGTGACCCTGCACCCCGATGTCGAGGCCCGGCTCGCCCGCCTCGCCCCTGATCAGCGCGCAGCGGCGACGGCGCCGCCCGGGCCGGTGCTGTGCGTCGCCCCGGCGGGCAGCGGCAAGACGACGACGCTCGTGGCGCGCGTGTGCTGGCTTGTCGCGTCCGGCGCGGACCCGGCGTCGATCACGGCGGTCACCTTCAACAAGCGCGCGGCCGAGGAGCTGGGCCAGCGCCTCGCACTGGCGCTGGAGCCTCTGTCGCCGGCGGCTTCGCCGCGCGTGCGGACGTTCCACGCTCTCGGGCGCGAGATCCTGGCAGAGGCACGCGTGCCGGTTGCCAACCTGGTCGACCGAGCCGACGCGCTGCGGGCCCTCAACGGCGGGCGATCCGTACCGGCCACGGACATGCGCCGGCTCGACGATGGATTCTCGCGCCTGAAGCTGGATGCGGGCCTTGACCTGGCGACCGCGGTGCGGTCACTGGGGGAGGCAAATTCGAAGGCGCCTGACGAAGTGGACCTGCTGAAGCGCTTCGTCGCCTACGAAGGCTGGCTCGCGCAGCGCGACGCGCTCGACTTCGACGACCTGGTCCGTCGCGCCCTGAGGGTGCTGCGCGATGACGCGGCCGCACTCGCCGCGTGGCGGGCACGCTGCGCGACGTTGCTGGTTGACGAGGTCCAGGACGTCGACCGCTCGCAGCTCGATCTCGCGGTGCTGCTCGCCGGCGAGCGGCGCGACATCTTCCTCGTCGGTGACGACGACCAGACGATCTACGCCTGGCGGCTGGCCGATGTACGGCGCGTGCTCGACCTGGCCGGCGCGCTGCCCGGGTTGCGGCGGGTCGACCTCGTGACGAACTACCGCTGTCCGCGGCCGGTCGTCGAACGCGCTGTGCGGCTGATCAGCCGCAACCGGGAGCGCTTCGCCAAGTCGATCCGCGCCCGGGTCGGCGCGGCCGGGACGCTCGTGCTGGCACCGGACAGCGGCGATGGCCTCGATCGTGCCCGGCGGCTGTTAAGCGCCTGGTTGCCGGCCGCGTCGGGAGTACACGCCGTGCTGGCGCGCACAAACGCCGAGCTCGCCCCGTATGCGGCCGTCGCGTTGGAGCGCGGCACCCCGTACCGCGCCGCAGAGGACGGGCTGCTGCTTGACGACCCGGTGATCGACACGCTGACCGCGGCGCTACCGGCGAACGAGCGGCCGACTATCGCGCTGGCCCGCCAGGACGGGCAAGGCAACAGGCTGGCGCGCAGCCTTGCCGGCTGGGCACTCCCCTACCCGTCGGTCGCGGAGCTACGCGTCGCGATCGCCGCCGCGCGTCGGCGCCGCGCCGAGCTGCGCCAGAACGACGCGCCGCTCGTGCTGGCCACGGCGCACGGCACCAAGGGCCTGGAGTTCGACCACGTCGCGGTGATCGGCATGGACGAGCACGTATTCCCCAGCCGGCGGACGCTCGAGGAGGCGGATGACCCGGCGCGCGCGCTCGAGGAGGAGCGTCGCCTCGCCTACGTAGCGTGGACGCGCGCTCGCCAGTCGCTGACGCTCGTCTACGACCCTACGGCGCCGTCGATCTTCATGCGCGAGGCCTTCAGCCCCGCCGAGCTCGCGGCCTAGAGGCCCAGATCGGCACGAACTGTCTTCAGGCCCTCGATGACGTTGGCGACGTGCTGTTCGAAGGGAAGGCCCAGCTCATCGGCGCCCTTCGTCAGCTGGTCGCGCGGCACCGGGCGGGCGAAGCCCTTGTCCTTCATCTTCTTCTGGACGGAGTGGACGTCGACCTCGTCGAGGCTGCGATTCGGCCGGACGAGCGTGACCGCGATGACAAAGCCGCTCATCTCGTCGCAGGCATAAACGCAGTGGGCCAGGTCAGTCGTGCGCGGCACACCCGTGTGATCACCGTGACCCATGACCGCGGCGACGAGCTCCTCGGGGTAGCCGCGCTTGCGCAGCTCCTCGACGCCGGCGAGCGGGTGTTGATCGGGGAAGCGCTCGTAGTCGAAGTCGTGCAGCAGGCCCGCCGACCGCCACGTTTCCAGGTCCGCACCACTCACTCCGAAGTGGTTCTGCGCGTACCAGCCGACTGCGCCCTCTACGGCCCGTCCGTGCTTGCGCAGCGCGTCAGACTGCGTCCACTCGCACAGCAACGCCCAGGCGTCGTCACGTGTTGGCACTGCGCTCCCCGCGGCGGCGACCGGGCATGCCCAGTCGCCACCAGATGAACAACACGACGAGCAGCACGACGATGACCGCGATCAGCAGATCAAACGGCTGAAGGGCGTGGCGAATGTCGGTCCAGCGCGCACCAAGCTGCATGCCGGCCCAGACGAGCGCGGCCGACCAGATGAACGCCCCGGCCGTCGAGTACACGATGAACTTGAACAGGTTCATGCGCGCCACCCCGGCCGGGAATGAGATGAATGTGCGGACGATCGGCAGCAGGCGGCTGAAGAACGCAGTGGCCGAGCCGTACTTCTGGAAGAAATGATCGGCCAGCTCAATCTCGTGCGGCCGAATGAGCAGGTACTTGCCCCAGCGCTCCAGGAACGGCCGGCCGCCCCACGCGCCGATGAAGTAGCCGATGACCGATCCGATGGTGTTGCCGATTGTTGCCGCGATCACGACCACCCAGAAATCCCAGCCACCACGCGTAAGCGGTTCGATGGCCGTCGGATCGGAGACCAGGAACCCGGCGAACGGCAGGATCAGCTCGGACGGGAGCGGGATCATCGCCGATTCGATCGCCATGGCGACGACCACGCCGCCGTAGCCCAGCCAGCCGTAGAGCGACGCCAGAAACGGGATGACGATCTTGTCGATGAATTCGAGCATTGCCTATGCCTGCCCGGTCGGCGGGGGGAAGGGCGGCTCCGTGGTGCCCGTCGGCCGGCCCTGCCCGGGCTGCGCCTCGCGCTGCTCGACCACGAGCGGCAAGCGCTTGCGCTCCGAGCCATCGACCAAGATGCGAATCGAGTAGTCGCCCGGCGCTGGGAACGTGAGGTTCCACAGGTCGAGGCTGAAGGTCAGGATGCTGTCACGGCCGTCCGGCGGGCCGTTGGCCATGACCTTGGCGTTGGCAGTGGAGAGCTGCTGGCCGTCGGGCGTAAGCAGCATGAACTGCAGGTCGTGTTCGCGGCCGAACTCGGGCGCAGTCACGGACAGGCCGCACACCAGCGCCAGATGCGGATGGCGCAACGGAAACTGCGGCCCGCCAAGGCGGGACACTCCCCCACCAATTACCGCGAACTTCTGGCCCGGCCGCGCCTCCGCGGCGTCAGCCAGGAATGCATATTCGATGTCCGGCACGCGGCGTAGTCTAGGGGCCGCGATGGGCGAGGCAGAGAACATGGCGACAGTCCGGCGCGCCCCATGAGCGTGCTGACGGTCCTGTACGACGCCGATTGCGGAGTGTGCTCGCACACTGCGCGGCTGCTGGTACGCACCGACAAACAGGCCCGACTCCGTCTCGTCTCGATTCAGTCCGCCCGGCTACCCGATATGCCGCCTCGGGCCGAGCTGATGGAAGTGCTCCACGCCCGCGACGAGAGCGGACGCTGGTTCCAGGGCGCGGCCGCGAGCGTCGAGATTGCGCGGCGCATCCCGATTGCGCGACCGCTCACCCTTTACGCGAAGCTGCCGTTCGCGATGGCAATCCTGGACATGATGTATCGCTCGTTCGCGGCCAACCGGCACGCCATCAGCCGAATGCTCGGCCTCAAGGCGTGCCAGGTTCCCGCCGGCCCACGAGGGGCGGCTACTCGACCGTGAACGCGGTGTACATGCCCATCTGGTAGTGCGCCTCGTTCTCTGATTCATCGAAGATGTTGCAGATCAGCGCGTAGCTACCGGCCGCCAGGGTGACGGTGAGCTCCTCGTTCGCCCCGACCGCGATGTCTTCGATCTCATCGATCACTGTCATGCCCTCGCCCTCCTCCTCGACCGCGCCGTTTGCGTCGGTCGGCAGAGCATCGGGTGCGAGGTCGGTCTGAATGATGACGAACTCGTGCACGTCATCAGGTCCTGTGTTGGTGACGCTGAAGGTGATGTCGCCCGCGGGTGCCGAGGCCACGTCCGGCAGCACGGAGAACTCCTGGACCGTCACGTTGACGGTGGTGGCCCCCCCCGCCGGCGTTGTTGATGACGGAGCGCTCGTCGAAGTCGCCCCCGGCGTGCCCGTCGCGGTCGGCGTGCCCGTCGCGGCTGGGCCGCCCCCGCAACTGGCAAGCACGGCCACCGACAGCCCGATAACCATGAAGAAGCGTTGGTGATTCATCGTGGGTCCTCCCGCTCTTGTAAAGCACAAGGGTGCGAGGCACGGCAGCCAGCCGAATAAGCGCCGGGGCTCAGAACATCGAAAAGACGCTGCAGTTAGCGGCGCGCGGCGGTTGCTGTCTTCTCGACCTTGACGGCGACTCGGGCCTTGCCGTTCTTGGCGGGCGACCTGCCGTTGCCAGGCGACGTCCGGCCGGCGGCCTCCGCGAAGGAGACGTTGCTCATGGGGATAATGGGCTCGCCCTTGAGGACGCGCGTCAGGTACTGACCGGTCGCGGAATTGGCAGTGGCCGCGACTTTCTCCGGCGTTCCGGCAACGACGACCTCGCCGCCGCGCTCGCCGCCCTCCGGCCCGAGATCGATGATCCAGTCGGCGGTCTTGATCACGTCGAGGTTGTGCTCGATCACGATGACGGTGTTACCGGCATCGACGAGTCGATGCAGCACGTGGAGCAGCTTCGCGACATCGGCGAAGTGCAAGCCCGTGGTCGGCTCGTCGAGCAGGTACACGGTCTTGCCCGTCGCGCGGCGTGATAGCTCGGTCGCGAGCTTGACGCGCTGCGCCTCGCCGCCCGACAGAGTGGTCGCGGGTTGGCCCAGGCGCATGTAGCCCAATCCCACTTCGACCAGCGTCGAGAGCTTGGTGCGGATCTGGGGCACGGCGCTGAAGAAGTCGAGCGCCTCCTCGAGCGTCATGTCGAGAACGTCCGCGATCGTGCGGCCCTTGTAGTGGATCTCCAGCGCCTCGCGGTTGTAGCGCTTGCCGCCGCACACGTCGCACGTGACGTACACGTCGGGCAGGAACTGCATCTCCACCTTGAGCACGCCGTCGCCCTTGCAGTTCTCGCACCGGCCGCCCTTGACGTTGAACGAGAAGCGGCCGGCGCCGTAGCCGCGCATGCGCGCCTCCGGCACACCCGCGAACAGCTCGCGGATGGGCGTAAATAGCCCGACGTAAGTCGCCGGGTTGGAGCGCGGCGTGCGGCCAATGGGCGACTGATCGATCTCGATGACCTTGTCGACCGCGGCGACGCCCTCGAGCGCGTCGTGCTCGCCCGGGTCCTCGCGCG
>DATBRX010000031.1:0-2735 GCA_036560085.1 Candidatus Limnocylindrales bacterium | reverse complement strand
GGGAAGTCCTCGTAGAACGACACGCGGCCGACGAAGCCCGGTCCGGGCATCACCCAGCGCCGCTCCTCGCCCAGCAGCGCGACGCCCACATCACGACACAGCCGGTGGTCGACGTGGCCACCGATCCCCAGCGGGAAATAGACCATCTGCGGCTCGAGCCGCACGATCTCAGACCGCAGCAGCTCGACGGGCGCCGGATCGTCGTCGCGCGGCGCGCCGAGCAGCTCGCCGTCGCCCTCGTAGCCGCGGTACACGGCGTCGGGCAGGTCGAGGAAGATGACCGACGCCTCACTGAAATACGCGTAGCGCTCGTCCTCGAGCCGGCGCACCGCGGCCGCGTCTGCGGCATCAAAGTCGATCCGCTCCAGCGAGCCCTGGCCGCCAATCGAATCGGCCAGCGGGCGCGTGTCTGACTCGGCATTGGTGATGTTGGCGCTGCGCGTCCAGGCCGCGCGCTGCCAGAACTGGCGCGCCGACGTGTTGGCGCGCTGCTGTGTCACTTCCAGCCGGTCCTCGTCGGCCAGCCAGGGCGGATTGGCGACAGCCGAAGCCGAGACCGGGTAATCGGCACCGATGTTCGTCCGCCGGAAGGCCTCGGTGTTCGGGTGGTTCACCTTCGTCCCGAAGCCCAGTGCTGCGCGCTGGTAGTCGGTCAGCCCACCGTTCCCACCCGCACCCGAGTACACCGAGAGAATCGTCACGCTCTGGCCCAGCTCGCGTAGGCTGGCGACCAGCCCGCCGCAGGACAGCGCGATGTCGTCGGGGTGGGGCGAAACGAAGACGTGGGTCACAGGTTTCCGAGAATATCAGCGGCCGCTGAAGCCATGCTCGCCCAGCAGGGGCACGAAAACCGCCGGCTCCAGCGGCTCGCGGACGAAGCCGTCGGGCGTGGGGCGGATGAGCGTTATCACCTGCTCGAGCCGACTGCCGATTGGGAGCACCAGCCGACCATCAGGCTCCAGCTGCTCCACCAGCGGGACGGGCACGTCCGGCGCCGCCGCGGCGACCACGATGGCGGCGAACGGTGCTTCGTCCGGCATACCCCTGCTGCCGTCGCCGGCGACGACCTTGACGTCGTAGCCCAGGCCCATCAGTCGGAGCCGTGCCCTCTCCGCGAGCTCAGCCTCCAGCTCGATGCTGACGACCTCTGCGCCCAACATCGCCAGGATCGCGGCCTGGTAGCCCGACCCCGTGCCGACGTCGAGCACCTTTGGCCGCGCCCCGGCGTGCGCGGCCGACCAATCTCCCAGCGCCAGCGCCTGCGTCATGCGCGCCACGATGTACGGCTGCGAGATCGTCTGGCCGAGGCCTATCGGCAGCGCCCCGTCGTCGTAAGCCTGGCGCGCGATGTCCGGCGGGACGAACTTCTCGCGCGGAACGGCGCGCATGGCGGCAAGCACAGCCGGGTCGTGGATGCCGCGCGCCTCTATCTGGCGCGCGACCCAATCCTGATCGACGCGCGGCCCAGCGCTCTTTGAGCGTCGGAACCAGCGCCGCACGGGACCTGGGCCTAGGTCGGGCTCGGCGCTGGGGTCGGAGTGGCCGGGGCCGTGGGCGCGACGCTGGTCGAGCTCGGCAGCGGCGTGATCGTGATCGACGGCGCGGGGGTCTGGCTGGCCGACGGCACCGGCGTTGCGCTCAGGGTGGGGGTTGGCGACGGCGACGGTGTGGGCGACGGGGTCGGCGGCGTGAGCGCGCCCGCTTTGCCGAAGAGCAGGCCGTAGGCCAGGATCAGCGCGAACACGGCGACCATGGCCACGACCCAGATCTTGGAGACGCGGTCGTCGATATAGGGCAGCTCGTCCTCGGCCGTGGCCGCCCGTGCCGGCGTGGGACTCGCGGCACGCGGCTCTCGGCCACGGACCTGGGCCATTGGCCGGGCAGGGACATACTCCGTGGCGCGAGTCTCTGAGCTCGTTTGCGGCTCGTCGCCGTACGCGTCCGTCTCCACGCCCGCGTCTTCATCGAGCCCCTCGTCCGCGTCGAGCTCGGCGTTCTCGTCATCGGCTGGCTCGAGCTCGTCCTCGACAGGTCGCTCGTCGCTCATCCCAGGATCGCCCTCCTCAGTTCCAGTGCCTTCATGATCATCCGCGCCGACTTCTTGATGCGAATGATCGCGCCGCGGGCCGCGATGAGCCGCGCCCTGTCTTTGTCGAGCGCCGTACGTGTTCCCGCCAGGACTTCCCGAGCCGCCTCCGCGCGCTCATCGAAGCGTGACAACGACCATAGCGCCCGCTCGGTCCGCGTGCTGACGGCGGCCAGATCGGCCCGCATGCCGCTCAGTCGGCCGGCCAGCTGCGGGGTCGCGTTGACGATGCGCGCATCAAGCGAGCGCACGTGCGCGCCAGCCTCGCTCAGTCGGGCGGTGATGGCCCGGATCAGCCAGACCATGACCGCGCTGAACACCGCGAGCGCGGCAATGACGAGGGTGGGGTCGTTCTGGGTCATGTTCTGTGATGAATTATCTCGCCGCGCGGCGGCTACGGGTCGCGCACTGCGGGCAGTAGGGCACCGATCAATCCGCCCAGCAGCGTGAGCCCCCCGAAGCCTGCGATCACCAGCCCCACCGGCACGCTCTCCGCCAGGACGCCGGCGATGCCCATCGCGAGCGTCATCGAGCCGAACACGAGGGTGCTGCGGAACGCCACCACGCGACCCATCAGCTCGATGGGCGTGATCTCCATGAAGATCGTCTGGGTGGGGATGATGTAGACGAGATTGGCGATGCCGATGAC
>DATBRX010000030.1:0-10564 GCA_036560085.1 Candidatus Limnocylindrales bacterium | reverse complement strand
GATGAACTGCGCACGCGCCTTGCCCTCGTCGGCGATGACCGAGTCGAGTGAATGAACCCAGTCGTTGGTTTCGTCCGCGTCGCGGTCGGGCAGCTGGCGCTTGAAGTCGCCGAACTCGTCGAACATGCTCGGGCCAGTTTACGGGCGCGTCTGCCAAAGTGCCGACATACCAACCCTGCGGAACTGCGCGGCGCAACGGCGCCGTGCACCGAGATGGCCATTTGCTTCGCCCCGGATCGTTATCTCGTGGGCGGCGGGTCATTTGGGCCTTACGACCCAGAACCGGTCACTATCCAGCCACGGGAGGGCCGGCGAGGGCTATTGCCTCTCCGGCGATCACTTGGCCAGGTGCAGGCGCGCCGACTGCCCCTAGTGCTCCCGCTGCGCGCGATAGTCCCACCAGCAGCGGTCGACACCTGAGCAGCCATGCTCACGCGGCAGTCTGTCGTGGCAGCCGCACGCGCTTGACGGTAGCAAGGTCGGACTTAGTGTGCGCACCATGAGCATCTGACCAGAAGGACAGGCAGGCCACCGGCCGGTCGGGTTCGCGAAGCCAGCCCGCAATCGAACGCCCGTCCGCCGGCAACGCCGCGCGCAGGGTCATCGCGTGATTGGCCACGCGCCGGCGGTTGGTCTTGCTTTCAGCAACAACCACCCAGAGGGCAACGCGCACGGCATTCCAGCCACGCTCACGGCCGATTTCCATGGCAAGCCGGCGCTTCCGGCCGACCGTGCCCATGAGCTCGTTGACGTCCACGATCTCGGTCTTGAGCTCGATCACCAACAGCGTCCGCGACGCGGCGTGCCAGGCGAGGATGTCGATGACGCCCCGCTCGCCGCGGATCGAGAACGAGACCTCGGGCGCAAGCACCCATCCGGGCAGCTCGACGAAAGCCGGTGCGACCGACTCATGGAACGCGGAGTGACGGGCGTTCAGGAGCCGGTCGAGATCACCGCCCTGCCACTGTACCTGGAGGACCAATCGGCCGCCCAGCGCCTCGACGATTCGGAGCACGACGTCAAGCCGCAGCTCGCGCCCACGGCCGCGCTCGATTTTGGAGACGGCTGATCTCGGAACGTTCGCCTTGGCGGCCAGGTCTGCCTGCCGCCAATGCCGCTTGATCCGGATGGCGCGCACAGCAGAGCCGATTCGGAAGACGTCCACACCGCGGGAGTCTCGCCCGGGGCTCTCACCACGGGCTTACCCGTCAATTACGCGCCGTATCCTTCAGTCATGGCCAAGGCGAAAGCGAAGCAGGAACGCCCGACTCCGCCCAAGAAGGCGGCCACGAAAGCCGGGGACAGGCGAGCCGACGCGCAGCCGCGTCCTGCCCCGGCCGTGCCTGGCGCGGCGCTGGGCATCGATATTGGCGGTACCGGTGTCAAGGCGGCGCTGGTTGACGTTACGACCGGCGAGCTGTTGAGCCGGCGCCATCGAGTCAACACGCCCAAGCCGTCGAGCCCGGACGCGGTGATTGAGGCAGTCCTACACGTGGTGGGCCTAATCGCGGCGGAGCGCGACCTGGCACCCGACCTGCCGGTCGGAGTCGGCATTCCCGGACCGATCAAGGCCGGCAAGGTGATGACCGCGGCCAACATCGACAAGCGCTGGATCGGAACCCCGGCCGAGGAGCTTCTCGGCAAGGCGCTGAAGCGGCGCGTCCACGCGATCAACGACGCCGATGCGGCGGGCCTGGCGGAAATCCGCTTTGGCGCGGGCCGCGAGGTCGCGGGCACAGTGCTGATGCTGACCCTGGGCACGGGCATCGGCAGTGGGCTGTTCGTCGATGGGCAGCTTGTGCCCAACACGGAGATGGGCCATCTCGAATGGAAGGGGCGCGACGTCGAGTTGCGCCTGTCAGGCGTCGCCCGTGAGAAGCGCCACCTGCGCTGGCGCGCGTGGGCGAACGAGTTCAGCGCGTTCCTGGCGCGGCTGGAAATCCTGTTCTGGCCCGACCTGATCATCCTAGGCGGCGGCGTCAGCAAGGAGATGAAGAAGTACGACAAATGGCTCAAGAGCCGCGCCCCAATCAAGCCGGCGCGCTTCCTCAACACGTCGGGGATCGTCGGCGCCGCGATCTACGCCAGTGAACGGGCGCGGGCCGAGTCGGCGCGACCGGTGGTGCTCCTGCCAGTCGCGACTCGGGCTGATCGCGCTGCAGCCCCGGGCGTCGGCCGCGCACGGAAGGCGTGATCGGCATCCAGGTCCACCTGCTCGACGCGACCTACGAGCTGTTCCGCGCCCACTTCGCGCCGCGCCCTCAAAGATTCGACGCGGCGGGTAACCCGGCGAGCGCCACGATCGGCGTACTCGAGAACGTCCTCTACCTGCTGCGCGAGGAGGGCGTGACTCATTTGGGTTGCGCGTCCGATCACGTGATCGAGTCGTGGCGCAACGAGCGCTGGCCGGGCTACAAGACCTCGTTCGGCGTGGCACCCGATCTGCTGCGCCAGTTCGCGCCCGCGGAGGAGGCGCTGACCACCCTGGGTGTCGTCGTCTGGCCGCTGGTCGAGTGGGAGGCCGATGACGGCCTGGGCACGGCAGCGGCGAGGTTTGCCGACGCGCCCGGGGTCGAGCGGGTCGTGATCATGACCCCCGACAAGGACATGGGTCAGTGCGTGCGCGAGGACGGCAAGGTCGTTCAATTCGACCGTCGCCAGCGCAAGCTCATCGATGCCGCCGGTGTGCGCGAGAAATTCGGCTGCCCACCCGAGTCGATTCCCGACTTCCTCGCCCTGGTGGGCGATTCGGCCGATGGTTACCCGGGCATCCCGGGCTGGGGCAAGGTGTCAGCAGGCGCACTGTTGACGCGTTACGGCCACCTCGAGGACATACCCGAGAAGGTCGCGCACTGGGATGTCAACGTCCGCGGCGCAGCCACCCTCGCGGCGTCGTTGCGTGACCACCTCGACCTGGCGTTCCTCTTCCGCGAGCTGGCGACGCTCGTCACCGACGTGCCGATCGTCAACCAGTCCCTCGACGACATGCGCTGGAAGGGGGCGCACCGCGCGGCGTTCGAGCGCGTCGCGCACGAGCTTGCCGCGCCCGACCTGATCGGCCGCGTCCCGAAGTGGGTCGACTAGCGCGGCTCGCGAAAGTCGGCCAGCAGGAAGCGCAGCGCGTCGGGCAGGCGGCGTGCCCACGCGGCTTCGTTGTGACGCGCGTTGCGCTCCTCGACGTAGTGCAGGTCGCGATCCAGCTCAAAGCCGCGTGACAGCAGGGCGTCGCGCACCTTCCGGGCGTCGCGCGTGGCGCCGCGCCATTCGCGCCAGCCCATGTCGAGGTGGATGCGCGTCGGCGGCAGCGGCGCCTCCTCGATGAGCGCCACGACGCGGTAGTCGCTGAAGGCAACTGCCGGGCTCATAACCCCCGCCAGCCCGAAAACAGCACGCTGCGCGAATAGCGCGTAGAGCGAGATCAATCCGCCCATCGACGAGCCGACGATGCCCGTCGCCATGCGCTCGGCACGTGTCGGTAACGAGCGATCGATCAATGGCTTGACGGTACCGACCAGCCACTCGAGGTACGCGTCGCCCTTGCCACCCGTGGGGTGGGCGCGGCCCCGCCACTTGAGCGACGAGCGCCACGGGTTGTACTCGTTCATTCGGTCGTCGCCGTGGTTGGCCACGGCCACGGCGATAGCTTCGATGCCGTCTTCGGCCAGCTTCTCGAGCGCCTCGTCGGCCGCCCACTCGACGCCGATGTACGAGGTCTTCGCGTCGAAGACGTTCTGGCCGTCCATGAAGTAGAGAACGGGATAGCGCCGACCGCCATGCCCACCGCCCTCCCCCGCGGCCAGCGATCTGGCGAGCGATGGCGGCAGATAGACACAGATCTCGCGCCCAGGGATGCCCGGATCACCCGCAACCTTTGGCCACACCAGGACGGTGCCCGTGATCGTGTTATCGCCCTTGTGGACCTCCGCGTATGGCTTCCACCCGGCCGGCCAATGCGTCACCCGGCGGCTTTCGCGCCATGGATTCGGAGCTCGGCTTCCAAGTCGAGCGGCGCGATGCCCGCTTCCTTCTCCAAGTCGCCCCATTGCTCGCGCGGGACGCGCCACATGATCTCGAACTCGTTGCCGTCAGGGTCCTGGCCATACAGCGACTTGGACACGCCGTGGTCGCTCGCACCACCCAGCGCGCCCGCTTCCTGGAGAACCGACGCGGCCAGCGCCAGGTCTTCGATGCGCGGCACCTCCCAGGCGAGGTGGTACAGGCCGGTCGAGCCGCGCGGCGGTCGCGGCGCCGCGGGACCTACGGCGAAGAGGCCCAGGTCATGATGGTTCGCGCCGCCTGCCGCGCGCAGGAAGCACGCGAAGTTACGCATCCGATCGACCACCTCGAAGCCGAAGACCCTCGTATAGAAATCGACCGCGACGTCGAGGTCGCGCACGTACAGCACGGCATGGTTGAGACCGGCAACCGGAATAGATGTCATGCGAGTAGCTCCAAGAGCGTTTGGTGATGGACCGGCGCCGCGCCGAGCAGTCCGATCGATTTGGTCGGGCGGTTGATATCGAACCACGGACCGCCGTCGAGCGTCGTCAGCCGCGCCCCACCCTCCGCCGCGATCACCCCGGGGGCGCACACGTCCCAGGCACTCATGCCACCGGACTGGACCATCGCATCGAAGCGACCGTTGCCCAGGTACGCGATGGCGAGCGCGGCACTGCCCATGGAGCGCGACACGCGGATGCTGCGCCGCAACGCGTGGTCGCGCTTCGCCCAACCGCGTCGCGGCAGGGAGAGCGAGACGACGCAGTCGACCAGGCGCTCCTTCACCGGCAGCCGGATGGGCGTGCCGTCGAGCGTGGCCCCGCCACCGGTGATCGCGCTGAACATCTCGTCGCGCACCGGGTCGTAGACCACACCCAGCGTGGGCCGGCCATCGACACACAGACCGATCGCCACGCAGAAGAGCGGGATGCCGTTGGCGTAGTTGATGGTCCCGTCGAGCGGATCGATGACCCACACTCGGCCGACTGATTTGTCGGCAGCCGATTCACCGCCCTGGGCAGGCCCGGCACTGTGGCCCGATTCCTCGGCCAGGAATGAATCGGTGGGAAAGGCATCGCGGATGGCACCGATGATCAGCTGTTCGGACAGCTCGTCGACCTCGGTGACCACGTCGTGCTCGGACTTGTGGACGATGCGCTCGAGCTTCTCGTAGCGCTCCATCTGCAGCTGGCCCGCCTTGCGGGCCGCGTCGACCGCGACCTTCAGGTCGCGCGCAAACGGCTGCTCGATGCGCGGGGAGCGGGACACGCAACCGATTGTAGGATTGACCGCCGATGCCCACCCGCTGGACTGCCAAGACCTGGACGCTCGTTGCCGCTGTCCTGGGTTCGAGCGTCGTCTTCCTCGATTACTCCGTCCTCAGCGTCGCGCTGCCGGCGATCGGCCGCGAGCCGCGGCTCTTCGTAGACGTCCTCGAGGGCCAGAACTACATCCAGTACGGCTACCTGCTGACGCTGTCGGCGTTCCTCGTGCTGGCCGGCGCCTTGTCGGACTACTACGGCCGCAAGCGCGTGTTCGTGATCGGGCTGATCGGCTTCGCGGTCACGTCGCTGCTGTGCGCCATCGCGCCGAACGTCGAGTTCCTGATCGTCGCGCGCCTCTTCCAGGGAGCTTCGGGCGCGGTCCTGGTGCCCGGCTCGCTCGCCGTCCTGACGACCAACTTCGAGGGCGCCGAGCAGGGCCGGGCATTTGGCGTCTGGGCGGCGTCCACCGCGCTGGCGCCAATCGTGGGTCCTTTCATCGGCGGCGTGCTCGTCGACACGCTGTCGTGGCGCTGGATATTCCTGCTGAATCTGCCGCTCGTCGCGGTCGCCACGTGGGCCGCGCTGCGCTACATGAAGGAGAGCCGCGACGACCAGGCGAATGGCCGCTTCGACTGGCTGGGCGCGCTGCTGGTCGCGCTCGCGGTAGGTGGCCTGAGCTTTGGCGCGATCTATGGCCAGCAACGGCAGTGGCAGGATCCCATCGCGTTCGTCGCGCTCGGGGTGGGGACGCTCGCGACGGTCGGGCTGCCGCTCTACTTCCGCTGGGCGCGCAACCCGCTCGTGCCGCTCAGCCTGTTCCGGTCGCGCAACTTCAGCGTCACCAACGTGTCGACCCTGCTCATCTACGGGGCGCTGTACGTGCTGCTCTTCTTCCAGGTGCTCTTCATGCAGGGCACGCTGGGCTATTCAGCGACGGCTACCGGGCTGTCGCAGATTCCCGGGCCGCTCTTCCTGGTGCTGCTCTCGACACGATTCGGCGCGTGGGCGGCCAAGGCCGGTCCACGCTGGTTCATGACTTTCGGGCCGCTGCTCATGGCGCTGGCCATCCTGTGGCTGGTGCGCATTCCTTCCAACAGTGCGCCCTGGCTCTTCGACGTCGCCGACCCGGCCACGTACCTCCCGAGCACCGGCTACCTGGTCGACATCTTGCCTTCGCAGCTGGTCTTTGGCCTGGGTCTGTCGATGATGGTTGCGCCGCTCACCACCGCACTGATGCGCTCGGTCTCAGAGCGCGTATCCGGCCTCGCGTCGGCGATCAACAACGCGATCTCGCGCGTGGGTCCACAGCTCGCCGGCGCGCTGATCTTCGTCGTCATCAGCATCGCGTTCTACAACTCGCTCCACGCCCTGGCACCCAGCCTCGATGTCGATTCGCCGCAGGTACGCAGGGAGTACCAGCCGCTCAACCCGGCGCCCGCAACGGCGGATCAAGCGGTGGTCACCGCGGTGCGCAGCGCCTCCACGGACGCGTTTCATCTCGCGATGCTGGTCTCGGCCGGATTGCTGCTCGCCGGGGCGGCGGTCAACGGCGCGTTCATCAGCAACCGCCAGGCGCTCGCCGGTGCTGAAGGAGGAGAAGGGTCGCTGGAAGAAACGCCGACGCCGAGTGGCGCCTAGCGGCGCCTAGTTGCAGCGCACCGCCAGGGTGAGCGACGCCGGCAGAGCCTGACCGCTTGGCAGGGGCGGCACGGTCGCGGTGAATGCGCGGGTGGCGCCGGCCGGAATCTGCTCGGTGAAGAAGACGTCGTCGTGGAACTCGGGCATGCCCGCAGCCACGACGCGGCAGCTCGCGCCGGCCGGCCGCGTGCCGTTGTTGGTAACGGACACCACGACGCTCAGGCCGCCATCGGCGCGCGTCGCGACCGCGTCGAGCGCCGACGGAAATGGGCCGACGCCGGAGCTCGCGAGGCGCAACAGGAGCAGAAGCGCGATGAATCCGCCGATGACGCCGAACAGGATCGTGCCGTGGACCTGGGTCGGGCTGGGGCCCTTGATGTGCGCGGGGTTGTGGCTCTCACACAGCGCCACGCCGAGCGGGGTGGGACGGCCACAGCGGATGCAGGCGTCGTGCGGCTGCGTCAGGTCAACGACGGCGTACGTCACGCGGCCAGCCTACCCCGCAGCACGGAAACCCGCGCCGCGCCACAAACCGGCAGGCGACGTGAGCCAGATTCTCGAAATCGCGCGTCATTTCCAGCAAGCGAGCAGCCGCGAGTCGAGTTCACCCCGAATCGCCTGCCGCGCGACTGCTCATCCGATCCCTTGCCCGCCTCTGGGCAGGTCTGGCACGGTCCGACGCGCCGCTCAGTCGCCGTTTGCCTCGATTTCGTGAATGTGGCTCGCAGCGCTATCCGGCGAGACCCGCCCGCGCGGCCGCATCAAGCAGCGGCTCCAGCTCGTTGGGTCGCACCCACGACACGACGACCTCGTCCGCGCCGCGTTCCTGCCACTCCCCGAGGAACGTCGCCATGTCGGCGATGAGCGGCTGGTCCGCCAGGGGCACGTCGCGCGCCATCGACACTGCGACCATGTGAACGACGTCGGACCGCGTCCGCCCGTTGCGCGCCAGCTCCTCGAGGTGGATCGGCAGCAGGTGCTCATAGTCGGGGCCATTGGTGGTCCAACCGTCGCCGACCATGGCCGCGAGACGCGCTCCGCCTGGCTTCTCGCCGCCAACGATGATCCGTGGCGGCGGCTCCGGCGCCGGATAGGCGTACGCGTCGTTGAGCTGGAAGTGCTGCCCTTCATATGAGACCGGACCTCCCGACCACAGGCGCCGGATGACCTCCACCGCCTCGCGCAGGATGTCGACCCGTACCGGCGGCTCGGGGAAATTGATGCCGTAGGACGCTTCCTCAGCCGCGAAGCCACCGACGCCGATGCCCAGCTCCACCCGACCCTTGGACTGGTCCCACAGGGTCGCCAGCATGCGCGCGAGCACCGCTGGGTGGCGGTTCATGACGTTGTTGATGAAGCTGCCGACCTTGAGCGTGCTGGTTACCGCGGCTGCCGCAGTGAGCGTTGTCCAGCATTCGAGGACCGGATCCTTCTTCTTGCCACGGCTCACGAAGTGGTCCCACGACCAGACGCCGGTGAAGCCGGCCTGCTCGGCCGCGATCGCGGTGTCACGCCACCAGGCCGACGAAACGCCGATCGTGGTCGGGTTGAGCCCGATCGGGATCATTCTTGCCACGCGTTTCGATTCACGATCGCAGCGTAGCGCAGCCATTTGGCCGCGTTTTCAACTGGCCATGTCCGGTTGGCCAGACCCACACGTTATCTGGGTGGACACTTCGTACAGGAGAGGTGATGGAAGCGATCCCCCTGCCCGCCGCACAGGCGAATACGCAAGAGATCGACTCGGAGGACGTGGCTGAGCGGGCGCGGCACGATTCCGCTGCCTTTGGTGAGCTGTACATCGCCTGCCGGGACGTGGTCTTTCGGTACCTGCGCGCTCGGTGTGGCAACGAAAGCGATGCGCTCGATCTGACGGCGGTCACCTTTGAGCGCGCGTTCGAAGCAATCCCTCGTTACCGGACCCAGGGTGGTGGCGTGCTGGCATGGCTGCTACGTATCGCCCGCAATGCGGCGATAGACGATGCGCGCCGCCAGCGCCGAGTCGTGGGCACGGCAGACGACAGCGGTAGGTCGTACGCCAAGTCGCCCGAGGACGAGATGTTGTCTACAGAGACACACCGATTGGTGCAGATGGCAGTCGCTCGCCTGCCGGAAGACCAGCGTGAGGCAGTCGGGCTCCGCTTTGGTGCTGGACTCACCGCACGTCAAATCGGATTGGTAATCGGCAAGAGCGAGGAAGCAACCCAGAAGCTGATCAGCCGGGCGATTGTCCGGTTGCGGGAGGATCTCAATGATCGATAACCAGGTGCTCGAACTGCGTCTGGCCGCCGCGTTGGGCGCGCCCATGTCCGCGCAGCAGCGTGCCGAGCTTGATGCACGCGTCTTCGATCTCATCGCGCGGACACGACCCGCACGAAGGTCGTTCGGCTTCAGGTTGACGCGCGGCACGGCATTGGCCGTCGGCCTCACGGTTCTGCTGGCGTCGGTCTTTGGGGCGTGGGGCGCGATGAAGCTGACGGAGGCGCCATACGGCATGCAGGACGCCGCCGCTTATTCCGCTGAGATCGACGCGGCAAAGGCAGTCACGCCACTGCCGCCTGGAGCGACCTGGCCGGCTCGCCTGGACAGCTCGCCCGATCCAAACGCCATCTACGCGGTCAGGTCCGGGCAGAGCCTGGTCGAGTTCAATGCCGCCTGCATATGGTTCGGCTACTGGCTCGACGAGTCACGGCACGGCACGCCCACGCAACGTGCCGACGCCCTGGCGGGCGTGCTGGCGATGGGCAGCTGGACTACGTTCAGCGACCGGTCCATCAACCAGTCGATTGACTACTTCGCAAGTCTGCTCGACGCCGCCCGGCGTGGCGACGCTGCGCCCATCAGGCAATTCGTAGTGGTGAACTGCGCCGAGTAAGCTGCGGCTCAGGCGAGCGAGGTGCCCGCGTCCAGCGCGATCTCGATCATCTTCTTTGTCGCCTCCTCGAGGCTTTCGAGCGACATGTAGTCAGCGCCGACTGCATCGTCGTCCTTGATCAGTGTGTCGCTGACAGTGAGGATGCACGCGCCGCGGACATCCTGGCCCTTGCCCTGCTCACGCATGGCCAAATAGAAGAGCGCGCTCGCCTCCATCTCGACCGCGATCACGCCGCGGCTGCGCATCTTGGCGGCATAGTCGGAATCGGGGTTGTAGAAGACATCGACGCTCTGGACGACGCCCGGATGCGGGTCGATGCCCTTGGCGCGCGCGGTGTCGACGAGCGCGCGCGTCAGATCGAAGTCCGCGGCCGGAGCGAAGGGATCGCCGTGCAGATACGTCCGCGTCGAGCCGTCCATCGGGACCGACGCGGTCGCGACCACGACGTCGCCCGTCTTCAGGCCGTGCTGGATGCCGCCGCACGTGCCCGTCCGGATGAAGCGCGTGGCGCCCAGCATCAGCAGCTCTTCCATGACGATCGAGAACGACGGCGTGCCGATGCCGCTCGTCTGGATGCTGACCGGCTTGCTCTTGTAGGTGCCGGTGTAGCCGAGCAGCGAGCGGTGCTGGTTTACGAGCTTGACATTGTCCATGCCGCCATCGAGGAGGCCGGCCATCATCGTGGCGCGGCCGGGATCGCCCGGCATCAGGACAAGTTGCGCGTAGTCGTCGCGCTCGGCGCGAAGGTGAATCAGTGGCATGGCTGAAGTCTACGTGCGCGGTGGCT
>DATBRX010000029.1:0-3839 GCA_036560085.1 Candidatus Limnocylindrales bacterium | reverse complement strand
ACGCCGGCATTCATGACCAGCGCCCCAAGCGCCTGGAAGAGTGGAAACTCGAACGGCACGTCCCACGGCGGCCCGAACACCGGGATCTTGGGATGGAGCAGGTCGATCCCCTGCTCGTGGAAGATCAGCGCAGTCCAGGCGGTCTGGGTCTGGCGGAACGAGTGATGCTCGAGGAGCGGCTGGTGCAGCGACGGCAGGTGGAACCAGATGACCCCGGCGACGACCAGCAGGAACGCCGCCCAGACCACCCACGGCCGCGAGAGCACGTCGACCACGCGCTCCAGCGCCGCGCGCGCGCGCTCCAAGGTTGTCGGCTCGTGGAAGAGCGACCGCTCTGGGGTCACGTGGCGCTCCGCCGCGGACCGCTCGCGCGGCGCAGGCGGCCGCGGAACAGGTGCATGTACCAGCGCAGGTAGAGTGGCAGCCAGGCGCGCAGTTTGAAGCGGCTCTGGCCGGCCGTCCGGTCGCGCCACGTCGTCGGTACCTCGGCCAGCCGCCGGCCGGCGAGGTCAGCCTTGACGCTCAGCTCGATCGCCAGCTCGAACCCGCCCTTCGATTCGATCGTGACCCCCTCGAGGAACGCGCGCCGGTACAGCTTGAAGTTGTTGGTCGCGTCGTGGATGGGCAGGCGGCCAACCCAGTGCAGCGACAGGCCGGCGAGCCGGCTCAGGGTGCGCTTGAGCAGCGGGCCGCCCTCCTGCCGGCCACCCTTCATGTAGCGGCTGGCCGCGACCACGTCCGCGCCGCCGCGCGCAAGCGCGACCATGCCATCGACCAGCTCGACCTCGTCTGATCCGTCGGCCATGGTGATCAGCACGTAGTCACCGCGCGCGGCGGCGATGCCGGCCTTCATCGCGTTGAGCACTCCGCGCCCCAGTTCGTTGCGCAGCAGACGCACGTTCGGCAGCTCGGCCGCCATGGCGCGCACGACGGGCACGGTCGTGTCGGCGTCGAAGTCGTACACCACGAGTGTCTCCGCCGGCACATGGACGGCGGCCGCGAGCCGGCGCAGCGTCGGGCCGATGTTGTCCGGCTCGTTGTAGACCGGGACGACGATCGTCAGCTCGGGTGCTTTGACTGCCTCTGGTGAATCGGTCATTTCATGCGCTGGGCGATGAAGAGTGTCTGCTTGCCCATGATCCGCCACGCCGGCGGGAACATCAGGTACAGGCGCACCAGCCACGCCGCCTGGGGCAGACGGCTCTTGGTCGTGTACGGCAGGAAGCGGACGATCGACTTGACCGGCTCGAGGCCGGCGGTGAGCGCCGCCTCCTCGAGGCTGCGCTCGGTCAACGGCGTGTGGTGGTCGATGAAGTCCCAGTAGTGACCGCCGGTGAGCCGGACGTTCGGCTGGAGAATGATCACCCGGCCGCCGACCTTCAGAAGGTCGCGCACCACCGCCAGCTGTTCCACCACTGCCTCGGGCGAACGAAGGTGCTCGAGGTAGTTGCTCATGAAAACCCGGTCGAAGTGGCCCAAAGGGGCGTGCTCGCGCAAGGCCAGGCCGTCGGCGCAGACGAACCTGACATCGGGCGGCATCTCCGCGGATGTGTCGCGCAGGTCGCTTGCCCAGCGCTCGGCCGCGCTGATGTTGGCGATGAAGTTGCCGCTGCCAGCGGCGAGGTCGAGCACCGCCGCATCGGCCGGGATGTAGCGCTGGAGGTGGCGCCCGATCTCGCGCCACATGGCCGACCGGCCCGCTGCCACCTTCGGGCCGAACCGGTGCCGGTAGAGGGCGTCGTGGTCGATGGCTAGATGCGCCCTTCCCCGAGCTCGGCGCGGATCCAGGGGATCACCTCGTCGAGCATCTCTTCGAGGGTCGTGGTGGCCTCGAACCCGAGGACGCGCTTGGCCTTCTGAACGTCCGGCACGCGGCGCTGGACGTCGTGCTCGAAGGGCTCGTCGTGGACGAGACTCAAGGGTCGATCGCCGTTGATCCTGCGCCAGATCAGCTCGGCCAGCTCGCGCACGGTGGTGCTCTGCGCCGTCGAGAGGTTGAAGTCCTCGTTGATCGCGGCGTCCGATTCCATCGCGAGGCGGATGCCGCGGGCGAGGTCGGCGCCGTAGGTGTAATGGCGCACCTGCTCGCCCGAGCCAAGGATGTGCAGCGGGTCCTGGCCGCGCACCACCTTCACGACGAGATCCGGCACCACGTGCGACAGCGCGAGCTTGACGTTGCCGCTCATGACGTCGGTGTCGCGCAGCGCCCGCCGCTCGCCGATGCCGACGCAGTTGAACGGCCGCAGGATCGTGTACGGCAGGCCGTACTGCTCATGCGCGCCCTTGGCGAAGTACTCGCTCGCCAGCTTCTGGAAGCCGTAGGTGGAGCGGGGTGGCGGCGAAGTCAGCTGCGCGCCCTCCGGCGTCGGGTAGACGTCGGTCGATTCATAGACCATCGAGCTCGACAGCACCACGATCCGCTTCAGCCCACCCGCGCCACCCGCGCCACCCGCGCGTTGGGCGGCGATCGCGGCATCGAAGGTCGCGGCGAGGATGCGCTCATTCTCCGCGATCAGGTCGTAGGCGAACTCATGGAAGTAGCTGATGCCGCCGATCATTGCCGCCGCCGCGACGACCTGGTCGCAGTCCGCGGCCAGTGCCGTGAGCAGCGTCACGTCCTTCGCGTCGCCCTCGACGAAGCGGTAGCCGGGGTGGCGGTCGTAGGCGCGGCTGACCGGGCCGTACTTCGAGAAGTTGTCGATGCCGACGACCTCGTGCCCAGCGGCCAGCAGCTCTTCGATCAGGTAGCCGCAGATGAAGCCCGCGGCGCCCGTGATGAGAACCTTCAAGCGCAGTCCCTCAGAGGTTGATCCCCGCCTGCCGCGCGCCCCACACGTCGACGACCTCGCGGCCGTCAAGATCGAGCGTGCGGTAGGCTCGGTGCGGCGCCCCGAGAACCAGGATGTCGCTGTTGGCCAGGACCTCGTCGAGGCCGACCAGGCGCTCGTCGACCACGTACGGATCGGTACACAGCACGTCGGCGCCGGCCCACTGCAGCAGCTTGCGCAGCTTATAGCTGAGCGAGGCGCGGGTGTCGTCCGATTCAGCCTTGAAGGCCATGCCCAGGATGCCCACCCTCTTGCCGGCGAGGCCGCCATAACGGTGGCTCATGGCGTCGACGATGTAGGCCGGCAGGCCCTCGTTGATCTGCATCGCCGACTGGCCCATGGGGAAGTGGTCCGACGTGAACGACGCGAGCTGCATCGTGTCCTTCAGCAGGCACGGTCCTGCGGCGAAGCCCGGGCCGGGCAGGTCGACGGCGCGGGGGTAGTCGTGCCGGATGGCATGCAGGATCGCGTTGTAGTCCGCGCCGGCCTGGTGGGCGATCATCAGGAACTGGTTCGCGATCGCGAACTTCATGTAGCGCCATGCGTTGGTGAAGAGCTTGGCGAGCTCGGCCTCGCGCGTCGTGGTGCGGACTGTCTCCGCGCCCAGGCGCGAGAAGAGCTCGGCGGCCCGCGCCGCGGCAGCGTCGCTGTCCGCGCCCACGATCTGCGGCAGGTTCTTCAGCTCCTCTAGCGCGTGGCCTTCCGCGATGCGCTCCGGGCAGCACGCCACATCCACCTTCACGTCACGTTCGGCCAGCATCCGTGCCACCCGCTCGGTCGTGCCCGGGTAAACCGTCGAGCGCATCACGACCAGCGCGCCATCGCTGATGTGCGGTGCCACCTGGTCGATGACCCGGTCGAACAGTGTCATCGACGGATTGAGGAACTCGTCGATGGGCGTGCCGATGACGACAATCACGATGGGCGCGCCGCGCAAGGCTGACGGGTCGCTCGCCAAGGTCAGGCGTCCGGTCGGCAAGACCTTGGCCAACAGCTCGTCCGCACCGGTCT
>DATBRX010000028.1:0-5808 GCA_036560085.1 Candidatus Limnocylindrales bacterium | reverse complement strand
ATTCGGGTCCGCGCTGAGCGGGGAGCGCCTCAGTGGGCGACGGTCGCGGCAGCCTCGGCTATGACGATGTCCTCGCGCGCCGCGACGCGCAGCACGGCAATACCAGCCTCGGGCGCTGAAAGCAGGCCGTCGCCGCTCCCCACCGGTTCGCCGAGCGGCTCGAGCTGGAGCGGCCCCAGGCGGGCGACGATCTGGGCGCGCACGTCCGCCGCGTGCTCGCCGATCCCGCCCGTGAACACCACCGCGTCGAGCCGCAGCAGGCTGGTTGCCGCGACGGCGATGCCGGCTGCCGCGCGGCGGACGAAGATGTCGATCGCCAGCCGGGCGCGCGCGTTGCCGCCGGCCGCGGCGTCGCTCACCGCGCGCATGTCGCCGGCCACGCCCGATATGCCGAGCAGGCCCGATTCGTGGTCGAGCACCTCCGCCAGCCGATCGGCCGACAGTCCGCGCTGACGCATCACGTGCAGGAGGATGCCTGGGTCGACCGAGCCCGAGCGGGTGCCCATGGTCAGCCCTTCGAGCGGCGTCAAGCCCATCGACGTCGAGATCGACCGGCCCGACTGGACGGCTGTAACCGAGCAGCCGCTGCCCAGGTGGACCACCACCAGGCACAGCTCGTCCGGTGACCGCGCGAGCAGCTCCGCAGCGCGGCGGACCGACCAGGCCACGGATAAGCCGTGGAAGCCGAAGCGCCGGATGCCCCAGTCCTCGTACCACGCCCAGGGCAGGGGATAGACGTACGCCTGCTCGGTCAGGGTGGCGTGAAAGGCCGTGTCGAAGGCGGCCACCGCGAGGACATCGGGCATGAGGTCGCGCTGAGCGCGCAGGGTGTCAATCGCCACTGCGTTGTGCAGAGGCGCGAGATCGCCCAGCGCCTCGAGTTCGGTGAGCGCGGCGTCATCGATGAGCGTCGCCCCACGAAAGCGCGTCCCGCCGTGGACGACGCGATGACCGGCGACCGTGATCGAGTCGCGGCCGACGCCGCCCGCCCAGAGCGAGTTGAGCGCCCGCTCGACAGTTGCCCGCCGGTCGGCAACGCGCGTTGCATCCGAACCCCATTCGGTCTGGGTCGCGGCGAGCGGCCGGCCGTCGTTGGCCACGCGGCCGCGCTCATCGATCTCGAGAACGCTCGCCTTGAGCGAGCTCGAGCCCGCGTTCAGGACGAGTACGCGCCGACCGCTCAGTGCGGCCACGTCCACTTGGCGATCTCGTCCGCGTCGGCGCCGTGCTCGCGTGCGTGCATCTGTGCCGTCAGCCGCGCGTCGACCATCTGCTGGCGCACGTCGGCGGCGCGCTCACCCAGCCCCGGCACGCGGTCGATCACGTCCATCACCAGGTGATAACGATCGATGTCGTTGCGCAGCGCCATGTCGAACGGCGTCGTGACCGTGCCCTCTTCCTTGTAGCCGCGCACATGGAGGTTGGCGTGGTTCTTCCGGCGATAGGTCAGGCGATGGATGAGCCAGGGGTAGCCGTGGAAGGCAAAGATGATTGGCTTGTCGGTCGTGAACAGCGCGTCGAACTCGCGGTCCGGCAGGCCGTGCGGATGCTCGGACTCGGGCTGGAGGCGCATCAGGTCCACGACGTTGACGAAGCGCACCCCAAGATCAGGCAGATGGCGGCGCAGCAGATCGGCCGCGGCCAGCGCCTCCAGCGTGGGCACATCGCCCGCGGTCGCGAGGACGACGTCCGGCTCGCCGGTCGTGCTGCTGGCCCACGGCCAGATGCCCAGGCCGCGCGCGGCGTGCAGCACCGCGTCGTCCATCGACAGGTACTGCAGCGCAGCTTGTTTGCCGGCGACGATTACGTTGACGTACTGGCGCGAGCGCAGGCAGTGATCGGCGACCGACAAGAGCGTGTTCGCGTCGGGCGGCAGGTAGACGCGCACGACCTCCGCCTTCTTGTTGATCACGACGTCTATGAACCCCGGATCCTGGTGGCTGAAGCCGTTGTGATCCTGGCGCCAGACATGCGATGACAGCAGGTAGTTGAGCGACGCGATGGGCCGGCGCCAGGGGATCTCGCTGCTGATCTTCAGCCACTTGGCGTGCTGGTTGAACATCGCATCGACGATGTGGATGAACGCCTCGTAGCAGTTGAACAGGCCGTGCCGTCCGGTCAGGAGATAGCCCTCCAGCCAGCCCTCGCAGAGGTGCTCGGACAGCACCTCCATCACCCGGCCCTGCGGCGCCTGGTGCTCGTCGGTCGGCAGGAGCTCGCCCGCGAACTGGCGATCGGTCGTCTCGAACACCGCTGATAGCCGGTTGGAGTCGGTCTCGTCCGGCCCGAACAATCGGAAGTTGGTCGGATTGGCCTCGATCACGTCGCGCAGGAAGCGGCCCAGCGCGCGCGTGGCTTCGCCGAACTCCCTGGCTGGCCGCTTGACCTCGACCGCGTAGTCGCGGAAGTCGGGCATCTCCAGGTCGCGCAGCAGCTCGCCGCCGTTGGCATGCGGGTTGGCCGACATGCGTCGGTCGCCCGTGGGCGGGAAGTCGGTCAGCGCCTTGATCAGCCGGCCCGCGCGATCGAACAACTCGTCGGGTCTATAGGAGCGCAGCCATGCCTCGAGCTGGGCGAGGTGCTCGGGCTTGTCACGCACCGCGTCGAGCGGTACCTGGTGGGAGCGCCATGTGCCTTCCACCGGCTTGCCGTCGACCACCTTCGGGCCGGTCCAGCCCTTGGGCGTGCGCAGCACGATCATCGGCCAGGCGGCGCGCTTGGCGGAGTGCCCGGCGCGGGCGGTGCGCCTGGCGCCGCCGCTGCGGCTGGTGCGGCCGCTGCGGGCGCGTTCCTGGATCGCGGCGATATCGTCGAGCGCGTCGTCGAGCGCGGCCGCGAACTCGCGATGCATCGCGGCCGGCTCATCGCCCGAGACGAACAGCGGCCGGTAGCCGTAGCCCTCGAACAGCGCGCGCAGCTCGGCTTCGGGGACGCGCGCCAAAAAGCTGGGATTGGCGATCTTGTAGCCGTTCAGGTGCAGGATGGGCAGGACGGCGCCATCACTCACCGGGCTCAGGAACTTGTTCGAGTGCCAGCTGCCCGCGAGCGGGCCCGTCTCCGCCTCGCCATCGCCCACGACACAAAAGACGACGAGATCGGGGTTGTCGAAGGCCGCGCCATAGGCATGCGCGAGCGAGTAGCCCAGCTCGCCGCCTTCGTGGATTGAACCCGGAACCTCGGGCGTGACGTGCGAGCCGATGCCGCCCGGATACGAGAACGAGCGGAACAGCCTGCGCATGCCGTCTTCGTCCATCTCCGCCGAGGAATAGCGCTCGGACCAAGTGCCCTCGAGATAGGCATTGGCCACGGCTGCCGGCCCGCCGTGGCCCGGGCCGACGATCATGATCGAGTCGAGATCGCGCGCCTTGATCTGGCGATCGGCGTGGGCCCAGATGAAGTTCAGCCCGGGCGTCGTGCCCCAATGGCCGAGCAGGCGTGGTTTGATGTCGTCCCGCGTCAACGGGCGACGCAGCAGAGGGTTGTCGAACAGGTAGATCTGGCCCACGGACAGGTAGTTCGCCGCGCGCCAGTAGGCGTCGACGAGCTCGACATCGTGCTCGGAGATGGGCGTCATCCCGGGAAGGTTAGTCCGCAGCAGGTGGGTCGGCGTCTCCGGGACGGGGTTGGCGCAGGTACACCACCAGCGCGATCAGGAACCGCAGGAGCAGCGACACCTCGTACGTGACGCACCAGATGCACACCGCCTCGATGACGAAGACCTGGACATACAGGAACCAGCCATCGAAGAACACTCCGACCAGCGACAGGGCGTAGTGACCCAGCAGCAGGCCGTAGATGTCGGTCTTCCACCAAGCCAGCGCCAGGCTCAGCAGGACGACCGACAGCAGCACTCCGAACACCGCCACCGGTATGCCCAGGAAGTTGTTGTACTGGCTCTTGGCGACCTCTTCGCAGCCGCTGATGATGCCGCACGTCGGCACGCCGCCCGACAGCTCGACGACCGACAGGTAGCCCGCGACGAGCAGGCCGATGACATCCAGGACCGCCAGGATGATCGCGGGATGGACGCCCAGCAGTGGCCGCGCCGCGACGCGCCGAGTGATCAAGGCCCTGCCCTCAGTTGGCCGCGGCGTAGGCCTGGTCGAGGATTGACGCCCAGTCAGCGTAGGCGCGCGGTGCGCCGACCAGCGCCTGGCCGTTGATGATCAGCGTGGGTGTCGAGGAAATGCCAGCCGCGACACCCTGGTTCGTCTCGTTGGTCACCGCGGTCTGCTTGTCACCGGCGGCCATACACGAATCGTACGTGGCCAGGTCGAGCCCGGCCGCCGTGGCGATGGCGCTCAGCCGCGGCGCTGCGAACGCGCCCTCGTTCTCGCCATTCCAGTTCGCGAACAGCCAGTTGTGCATCTGCCAGAAAAGCCCCTGATCCGCGGCACAGCGAGCGGCCGCCGCCGGCTCGACCGACTCATCGTACGGCGAGGACGACTTCTGGCCCTGGAACGCGGCGTCGCGGTAGACGAGCCTGACCTTCCCGGTCACGACGTAATCAGTGATCGTCCGTGGCTCGAGGTCGGTCGCGAACGCCCGGCATGCCGGGCACTGGAAGTCCGACCAGATCTCGACCGTGACCTTGGCGGCGGCACTGCCCATCGTGCGTCCGTCGATGACCACGCCGGCCGGAATCTCGTCGGCTGGCGGCGCGAGATCATTGACTGTCGGCGCGGCCGGCCGAGTGAACCACATGAAGGCCACGATCAGGACGCCGACCAGCAGCGCCGCCCCGGTGAACATCGCCATGGGCGAACGCAGCGGAGAAGGCGCGGGCCTCTCGCGCGCGACGCGGCGCTGTTCACGCCGCTGCTCGAGCTCGAGCTTGCGTCGGTCCTGGCGGGTGGCCGGTGCGGCCGGGTCGGAACGGCTCACGAATCCGACCTGCCGCGGCTCATGGCGAGCAGGACGAGGGCCAGGCCGCCAGCGATCGCGATCAGTGGCCAGACGAGGCTCCAGTTCAGTGCCGGGATGAATTGGCGCGCCAGGAAGAAGGCGCCGGCGACGATCAGGATGAGCCCGATGACGAGGGCGCCGTTGCCGTCGTGGTGCCGGGTCCTGCGGTAGGACCAGTCGGGCGAGCCGCTCTGCGGACCGGCAGGCGGCATGGCACCACCGCTGCTGGGATCAGGCGCGCCGCCCGCACCCATCGGGGCGGAAGGCCCGCCGGCCATCGCGGCCGCCCAGCCAATGCCGGCCGGCCGGAGCGGCACGACCAGGGCCATGACGATGTACAGCAGCAGGAAGATGCCGCCGCTGACGAGGATCAGCAGCGCCCAGCCAACGCGCACCAGTGCTGGGTCGAGGTCGTAGGTCTCCGCCATCCCGCCGGCCACACCGGCAAGGACGCGATCGTCCGGTGAGCGAAATAGCCGGCGGTTCATTGGCAGCCTCCTGCGGGATTCAGGTTGGTCGTCGAGACGTTGGCTGAGATGTGAATCTCGGCGTGTGCCCTTGCGGTCGAGTAGTTGGCCGACTGCCAGGTCTTGCCTGACTGCGTCAGTCCCATGCTCGCAAAGTTCTGCGATGACAGTGTGTCGTCGTAGGTGATGCGCAGCCCGGTATCGGCGGCCGAGCATACGTTGAGCGTCGAGGCGTTGATCGTGATGTTGCCGTTGAATGAGCCACTCGGCAGGGTCAGCCCGATGGTCGATGCGTTGAGCGTTCCGTTGAGCGTCGCGCTGGATGCACCGGCAAGGTCCAGGCGCCCGTCAGCCGCGTTGTAGGTTACGTTGATCGCGCCGACCGGCCCCTGTCCGAGAGTGGCCACGATCTTGGCCGCGTTGACCGTGATGTTGC
>DATBRX010000027.1:0-3289 GCA_036560085.1 Candidatus Limnocylindrales bacterium | reverse complement strand
TCGCGCTCCGTCAGGGCGCTGACCGCGCGCAGGATGGCTTCCTTGCCGATGTCCACCTTGGGCACGCCGTTGATCTGGACGCCGTTGTCCCGATTCGACGTGTTGCAGTGGCACGCGTCCATGGAGCCCGACTTGTCGATTACGACCACGAGCGCGATGTCCGGCTGGCGCTGGCGGTCGCGCACGTCCATGTCGACGGGCAGCGCCTCTTCGAGTGGCGTGCGCTTGTAGCCACCCGCGCCATAGGAGTTGGGGCCGCCGATCATCACCAGGCCACGGCCCAGGTCGCGCGTGAACACCTGCAGGGCGATCATCCGGTTCAGGCCAAGGCGCGTCTGGGGCACGTCGGCGAGCACGACCGCGTCGTACGAGGCGAAGCCGGTCAGATCGGTCGGCGCCTGCTCGGGCGCGAGGACATCGACGTCCTGGTTCTCCGCCACGAGCGCGGCACTCAGGTTGGCCGCGGCCTCGGGCTCGCCGGCGATGATCAGGATGCGCGGGTCGCCCTTGACAATCGTGTTCGAGTCGCCGCGATTGTTGGCGGCGAACGTGTCGTGCTCGGCTTCGACCACGGCACGGAAGGTGTGGAAGCCCGCTTCCGTGGCGCTCGTCGTGAAGGTCACGCGGTTGATGCCGGGCACGAGGTTGACCGACTGCTGGCCGATCTGCGTGCCGTCGCCGAACAGCCGGACTGACGCGGGCTGGGCCACGGTCGACGAGATCGTCACCTCGACCTCGATGTCCTCGCCGACGCGCGCGGTGGCGGGCGAGCGCACGCCCTGGACGATCACCTCATCGGCCGCGCCAAGGCCCACGACATAGGTCTGGATCTGGACACCGCGCGCGGCGGCAAGCGCGGCCTCACTCTGGCCGCGGCCGGTCGTGTCATTGCCGTCGCTGACGAGCACGATACGCTTCTGTGTCTCGTCCGGGAATAGCGCGGCCGCAAGTCGCAGCGCGCCGCCGATGTCGGTCGCGGACGTCGCCGGCACTGAGGCGAACTGGTCGAGATCGGTCAGCTCCGCGGGCAGCCGCTCGACGAGCGCCTCGCCGCCGAACGCGACGATGGCCGCCTGGTCGTTGCCCTTGCGCTCGACGAGCGAATCCCTGACGAAGGCGAGGGCCGAGTCACGGCCGGCGTTGCCGACGGAATCGGACAGATCCACCACGTAGACGGTGGTCAGGCGATCGACCGGCCAAACGATGGCGAAGCCAGACAACGCCAGTACGAGGCTGGCGAGCATGACCGAGCGGATGATCAGCGACGCGCGTCGCCGGCCCTTGGACAGGTGATGGCGCGCGGCCAATGACAGACCGAGCGTGATGGCAAAGAGCAGCAGGCCGACGATCAGCAGCTCCGGGCGGCTGACGCTGAACGGCAGGCTCATGCCGGTTTGCCCGCTGAGCGGCGCAAGGGATTGAGGCCACGCAGGCCGCTCAGCACGCGACGCGCGCCGTCGCGCTCATACACGAGCCACTCGATGACGAGGAACAGCAGCGTCAGCGCTGCCAGCAGCGGCCAGAACTCGTCGCGCGCAGTGCCCACGTTCGCCGGATCCGCCGGCACTTCCGTTCCCAGTGCGGCCAGGCGCTCGCCGTCGCCCGGGCGGATGTTCGACTCGTCGCTGCTGAAGAGATCGACCGCGAAGAGCAGTGGCTCGTCCTCTGTGCCCACCGGTCCGCCTGGGCTGGCGGAGGGATCAGGCGTCGCCGACGGAGTGGGCGTCGCGCCGGGCGACGCGCCGGGTGAGCCGCTAGGCGCGGGCGCCGGGATGACCTCCGCCCGGTAAACGCCCAGCTGGCGCGTGGTGACGAAGGTGACGCTCGATGCGCCTGTGGCGCCGGGTGGCAGAGTCTCGACCGTGCCATCAGGCAAGGTGACGCGCACGCCCTGCGAACCGGGCGTGATCGGGATGTCGATGGGCGATGACGGCGCGAGCGGGTCGAGCGCCGCGCTGTTCAGGCCCAGCAGCTCACCCGCGAGGTTGGACACCATGATCGGCCACGCCACCTGGAGCGGCAGGTCGGACTCGCGGATGTCGAAAGCGAAGACGGCCGTCGGCTGGGCGTCGCGCACGCCGGCGTACATCAGCGGGCCGTCGGAACCGGGCAGCACGGCGCGTGCCCACGCGGGCAGCTCCATCTGCTGGGTCTTGGCAATGTGCAGCCGCGTCAAATCGACTCCGCGCAGCAGCGGATCGTTGACCGCCGGCTGGCCCATGCCGAACTCCTCGAGTGTCCCCAGGACGACGCCGAGTGGGCTGGTCTGTGGCGGAGCAAAGGCGAGGATGGGCTTGTTCGGCAGGTCGGCCGGCACGAAGCCGTCAAAGACGACGAGGTCGAACTTGTCCTTGCCCGTGGTGGTCGGCCATTGCTCGGCCGTGGCCCCGTACAGCTCGACGTTGGGCAGCAGCGCGAACGCGTTCTGGATGTAGACGTTGCCCGGCCCCACGAGCAGGACGCGGCGCAGGCGGTCGGGCGGCACGATCGCCCATGCGGCGTCATCGAGCGGCATGTAGTCCGGCGGGCCGGTGGGCGTGTCAGTTGCGCTGGCGGGCGCGAGGCGCGCCTCCACGACCGACGTGCCGGCGGGCAGCTCATCGATCACCACGTCGGCGCGGGTGAGGGGGTCGAGGAACAGGTCGCGCGCCGTCACCGGCACGCCGTCGGCCAGGATCTGCAGCGAGCGGCCCACGATGGAGCCCGAGTAGTTGGCGACGCTCACGAAGAGCGTGCGCTTCAAGCCGGATGGATCGGCGCGGACCGCCAGCGCGGCGATGGCCTGGTTGTCGCGCTCACGGCCCACGGTCAGGACCCTGACCGGCACCTCGAGGAGGACGTCCGGCGAGGCCGAGAACGCGTCGTCGGTCACGACGAGCACCTCCGCACCACGTGCCCGCTTGGCGAGCGAGTTGGCCAGCTTGAGCGCGTCGGTCAGATCGGACGCAGATGTCGACGCCTCGACCGACTCGATGGCCTGGCTGATGCGGCCCCGATCCGTCGCCTCGTTGGCCACCACGCGGGCGGTATCGCCTGCGGCGATCACGCTCACCCGGCCGTCCGATGGGACCTGGGCCAGCTGTTCCTGGGCGAGGCGCTTGGCGGCGGTCAGTCGGTCGGGGAAGACGTCCGTGGCGGACATCGATGCCGACGCGTCGATGACCAGGACGAGGTCACGGGCAAGGCCCGCGGGATGCTCGCTGAACGGCCGCGCGACGACGAACGCGAGCAGCAGCGCGAGCAGCAGCTGCAGCAGGAGAAGCAGCGAGCGCTTGAGCTTCTGCCACGG
>DATBRX010000026.1:0-3918 GCA_036560085.1 Candidatus Limnocylindrales bacterium | reverse complement strand
CCCAAGATCTAAGTCACGTACGCCCGCGGAGAGGTCGCATAGTTTGGCCTAGTGCGCGGCACTGGAAATGCCGTATGGGGAAACCCATCGAGGGTTCGAATCCCTCCCTCTCCGCCAACTCCCTTGCTCTTTGGGTCGCAGTGGTGCGCTCAACGCACCTACCGTCCGTCGAAGACTGGCTTCGAATTCGAGAAGACTGGCTTCGACTTCGAATCGTCACCTCCAGCCGTCACTCGGTGCCGGGTCCGCACCAGAACGCGGCGGAAGGCTCGGTGGATGTCGTTCGGCGGACCGTGGGTGCGCTGGGCGCACGCGACGCGTCCTAGTAGAATCGCGGTGCCGTGCTAGGCGGGGAACTAGCGGTGCCCTGTACCTGCAATCCGCTTCAGCAGGGCTGAATTCCCACCCAAGGCCCGCGTTCGCGAACGCCGGCGGGAAGATTGGTGTTGAGGATCGGGTCCCGCGCAGCGGCGACGCGTGAACCTCGTCAGGTCCGGAAGGAAGCAGCGATAAACGCTGCTCGCCGGGTGCCGCGGACAGGCCTGGTCTGAGCCGATCTCTTCGTTGGGCACGCGAGCGTCCCGGTCGACGGCGGGTGCACGGCAAACTTCCCTACACTGCGTTCGTGGCTGCGGACGTGACTGCCCCGACTCCCCATCAGGCGCTGTATCGGCGCTGGCGGTCGCAGACGTTCAAGGACGTCGTAGCCCAGGACGCGATCATCGAGACGCTGCGCAACGCCGTGCGGCTGAACCGCCTGGCGCACGGTCTGCTCTTTGTCGGGCCGCGCGGCACCGGCAAGACGAGCACCGCGCGGATCGTGGCCAAGGCGGTCAACTGTCCCAACGTCGTCGACGGCGAGCCCGACGACACGTGTGAGTCGTGTGTCGCGATCCGCGACGGCCGCGCCCTTGATGTGGTGGAGCTCGACGCCGCGAGCAACAACCGCGTCGACGACATGCGCGAGCTGTTGCCGCGCGTCTACACCGCCCCCGCCGATCTGAAGCACAAGGTCTTCATCATCGACGAGGTCCAGCGCATCAAGGAAGGCTGGGACGTGCTCCTGAAGACGCTCGAGGAGCCACCGCCCGACGTCCTCTTCATCTTCTGCACGACCGATCCGTCGGGCATCCGCCCCGCCGTCGTAAGCCGGCTCCAACGCTTCACGTTCCGGCCGCTGCCCGAGAAGCAGATCAGCGCCAAGCTGCGCCGCATCGCGGAGGCGGAAGGGCGCACCATCACCGACGAGGCAATCGGCCTGATCGCGCAACGCGCCGCGGGCGGCATGCGCGACGCGGAGTCGATGCTCGACCAGGTCATCTCGAGCGGCATCGAATCGATCAACGCCGACACGGTGCGCGACCTGTTGGGCCTGGCGGAGATGGAGAGCGTCGATCGCTTCATCGATGACCTCGCGTCGGGCAACGCCCTCGACGGCATTCGGCTGCTCGACGACCTGGAGGCTGACGGTCGCGATCTCGTCGCGTTCGCCGACCAGGTCGTGGCGCGCCTGCGCGAACAACTGGTCAGCGCACTCGGCAACAACCGCCTGGGCGCCGATCGTGCGCAGCGCCTGACCCGCGCCGCGCGCCGGCTCGCCGGGCTGGACGTGAACCGCGGCGCTGCCGGCGGCTATCGGCTGCAGCTCGAGCTCGCCCTGTTGGAAGGTGGGAACGGAGCTACGACCGACCGACCGATTACCGCTGTTCAGCAGCCGACCACCCGGCCCGCTGCCCAGCCCGCATCGGCCCAGCCTGCTCCAACCCACGCGAAGCCCAGGCAGGAACCGCGCGCCGTAAAGGTTGAGGCGGAGGCCAAGCCCGTGGAGCCGGTTGCGCCTCTGGTCAATTCGGTCGCACCTTCGGTCGAATCGCCGGCACCCCCTCCCGAATCGTTGTCACCTCCTGTCGGATCGGCGGCCCCTGCGACCGCGGCGATCGGCGACGCTCTCGCCGAGCTCCTTACCGCGTGGCCGCGCGTCGTCGAGCGCGTCAGCCGCAACCCCGCCGATCGGCCGCTGATCAGCGCCTGCCGCCCGGTCGAGGTCAGTGGCGCGACGATCGTGCTGGGCTTCCCGGAAAGCCAAGCGTTCATGCGTGACATCGCCACGAGGAAGCAGCGCAAGCTGGAAGAGGGGATCGGCGAGGTACTGGGCCGCGCGGTCGCTGTTCGTTGCGTTGCCACCAACATCGAGCTGATCCCGCAGGAGCTGACGGTCGCCGGTGGCAGCGACGACCTGGTTGCCCAGGCGCGCAAGATCTTCGCCGACGACCTGGCCGACGTGGCTGAGGTCGACTGACTACCCAAGGAGGCATAGTGGGTTACGGGAACCTGGCCAAGATGGCCCAACAGATGCAGGCCGAGATGGCCAAGGTGCAGGCCGAGATTGAGACGATGAGCGTCGAGACGACGGCTGGCGGCGGCGCGGTTACGGCGACCGTCAACGGCCATGGCGAAGTCCTGTCGCTGACAATCAGTCCTGACGCAGTCAGCGCCGACGACGTCGAGATGCTGCAGGACCTCATCACCGCGGCGGTCAACGACGGCGTCCGCCAGATCAAGGCGCAGATAGAGGCCAAGACGTCGCGCATCACGGGCGGCATGAACCTGCCGGGCATGCTCGGCTAGGCAGAGCCGGCTCCATGGCGGCGTTGATCGAACCCGTTGCGCGCCTGATCGAGGCGCTGTCGCGGCTGCCCGGCGTGGGGCCCAAGACCGCGCAACGGCTCACTTACCACCTATTGCGCGCCCCGGAATCGGAGGCACGCGCTCTCGCGTCGGCGCTCGTCGCGGTGCGCGACGAGGTGGTGTACTGCGAGACCTGCTTCAACATCTCGACCGGGCCGCAGTGCCCCATCTGCGCCGATCCGTCGCGCGACCAGACACGGGTGTGCGTCGTCGAGGAGCCGCTCGATGTGCTCGCCCTGGAGCGCACCGGCGCGTTCAAGGGCCGCTACCACGTCCTGCACGGCGCGATCTCGCCCATGGACGGCATCGGACCGGACCGGCTGCGCGTGCGCGAGCTGCTCGAGCGCGCGGCGGATCGGTCGCGCGATGGCGATCCGTACCAGGAGGTCGTGCTGGCAACCAATCCCACGCTCGAGGGCGAGGCGACGGCGATGTACCTCGCCGAGCGGCTGGCCAACGACGTCGGCGCCATCACTCGGATCGCGCGCGGCATCCCCGTGGGCGGCGACCTCGAGTACGCCGATGAGGTGACACTGGTCCGGGCGATGCAGGGCCGGCGCGCGTTCGAGGTCAACGAGCGATGAGCAGCCGCGCGCGAACATCTATGGTGCGACGGTGAGCAACCTCGTCATCGAGATGCTGCTGCGGCTGGTCAAGCCGCTGCTGGCAGTGTTGCTGGGCGGGCTCGTCTACTGGGGCGCGACGGGTCCCGGGGGAGCGCCCGGCAGCGTCGAGCTGGCGCTGCTGTCGTGGCTCAGCGGGGCGGCCTTCATCCTGCTCGCCCAGGAGGGCCCGCTCTAGGCCTCACGACCCGTCGCGCGCGTGCAATGCGCGGCACGATCGTGTTATAGTTCCTGTTCCGCGGTCACCGCGTAGGTGGCCCGGCCAGGCTCAGTCACTGAGCCCCCAGATCCCGCACCGTACGGTTGACGGCCCGCTTGTGATCGTGTCACAATGCGCGGCCGTGCCAGTCGCCGGAAAGGCTCTGGACGCTGCACCTTAACAAGTGAAGAGTGGTAGGCAATCAGCTAGTGCGAGCGGGCAAACCCCGAGTTTCTGAATCGACCGCAAGGCCGATTCTTTGTCGGAGAGTTTGATCCTGGCTCAGGATAAACGCTGGCGGCGTGCATGAGACATGCAAGTCGAACGGGTGACTCAGGGCTTGCTCTGAGTCGCTAGTGGCGGACGGCTGAGTAACGCGTAGGTGACCTACCCCGAAGTGGGGAATAA
>DATBRX010000025.1:0-7340 GCA_036560085.1 Candidatus Limnocylindrales bacterium | reverse complement strand
CCTCTTCCTGGGTGAAGACGCCCTTCTCGACGACCAACTGGCGGATCGTCTTGCCGGTCTTGACGGCTTCCTTGGCGATATCGGCGGCCAGGGCATAGCCGATGTAGGGCGCCAGCGGCGTGGCCATGGCGGAGGACTGCTCGAGCAGCCACGCGGCGCGCTCAGTGTCGGCCTCGATGCCGGCCACGCATTCGCGCGCGAACTGGCGGCAGCCCGTCGTCAAGATCGTGAGCGACTCAAGAAGCTCGTGGGCCATCAGCGGCATCATCACGTTGAGCTCCAGCTGGCCGCGGCTGGCCGCCCAAGCGACGGCGGTGTCGGCGCCGATCACGTGGTAGCAGATCATCGAGAGGTTCTCGACCATGACCGGGTTGACCTTGCCGGGCATGATCGACGACCCCGGCTGCTTGGCGGGCAATTTGATCTCCGCGAAACCGGTCCGCGGCCCCGACGACATCAGCAGCAGGTCTTCCGCGATCTTCGCCAGGTCGACGGCAAGGCCGCGCAGCGCCGCCGACACGGCGAGCATGGGCGCCATTGATTGCGTCGCGTGCACGAGCTGCTCCGCGGTGCGCAACTTGTGGCCGGTCTGCTCGGACAGGTTGGCGACCACGAGCTTGATGTACTCCGGTTCTGCGTTCAGTCCGGTGCCGACCGCGGTCGCGCCAATGTTCTGTTCGAGCAGGCCCTCCGCCGCGCTGGCGATGGCGGCGCGCGCGCGACGGGTGGTCAACGCGTACGCGGCGAACTCCTGGCCCAGGCGAATGGGCACCGCGTCCTGCATGTGCGTGCGACCGGATTTGAGGACGCCATCGAAGGCCTGCGCGCGGTCCTCGAACGCGGCCGCGAGCTGGTCGAGCGCCGGCAGGAAGTCGCGCACCTTGTCGAGCGTCGCGACGCGCATCGAAGTCGGGAAGACGTCGTTGGTCGACTGGGCCATGTTGACGTGGTCGTTGGGGTTGACCATGGAGTAGTCGCCCCGATTACCGCTCCCCACTCCCGCCGCGGCCAGGATCTCGATCGCGCGGTTGGCCAGCACCTCGTTGGTGTTCATGTTGTGCGACACACCGGCGCCGGCCTGGAACGGGTCGACGCGGAAGTTGTCGATCAGCAACGCCTGGAGCGCTGCATCCAGTGGCTCGCGCAGGCCCAGGACCTCGTCCGCGGCCTGGATGATCGCGTCGGCGATGTTCTGCGGCAGGCGGCCGGTCTTACGGTTCGCACGCGCGGCGGCCTTCTTGACCTGCACCGCGGCGCGGACGAGCGCCACATCCGGGCGTCGGCCGGAAATCGGGAAGTTCTGGATCGCGCGCTGGGTCTGGACGCCGAAGTAGGCGTCGGCCGGCACCTCGAGCGGACCGAGCGGATCCTTCTCGGTGCGCGTCTGCGCGGCGTCAGGTGCCTGGATCATCGATGGGAGTGTACGTCTCCGCCGTTGGTGAGCCCCTTCCACCCGGAGTTCAGTCGCTCGAGCGGCCTGCCGCACTACAATCGCTCACCGATGCACGACGCACCATCTGCGGCCCGCCTGCCCGCGCTGCGGCCGGCCGAGCAGCCCGCCCTGCCCGCAGCCACTCAGCCCGAGCTGGCCGAGCTGTTCGCGTTCATGGCCGAGGCCGAGCTGCGCTTCGAGTCGCTGCGCATGCGCATCGTCGACAAGCGCACGACGTCGAACGGCGAAGAAGTCGAGACGCACGACATCTGGCTGCGCCACCCCGGCCACGCCAAGGTGGTCAGCAGCCGCGGCGACCCCAGCGAACGCGACTACGACGTCTGGGCTGCTGACGGCGACAAGGTCCATACCTACGACGCCAAGGGCAACGTGACAACGGAGCGACGGCTACCGGTGCGACCCGTCGGCGCCGAGTCTGTCGACCTGCCGCCGTGGTCGCGCATCTACCTGCCAGTGACAACGCTCCCTGCGGAGTCGCTCGCGGAGGCCTTTGTCCATCCACGTGGCTTCTGCCACAACGTGCTCATGACGGGTGTGGTTTATCCGCGCGGGACGCAGAAAATGGCCAACGGCCGCGAGGCGATCCTGCTGCGCTGCGATCATCCGCGAACGAGCCATGTTCTGACCGACCGACCCGACCACTGGCTCGAAGTGGGGGTCGACCTTCAGACGGGCATTGTTGTCCTACTGGCGGAGCACGTGGCCGAGACCATGACGCGCCACGCCGAGGCTGTCAGCGTCAGTCTCGACGAGCGCATCCCCGACGAGGCGTTCGCCCTCCACGTCTCGGCCGACACGCGGCGGATCTACTAGGGCTCATGGCGGTTTCCGCGGCGCCACGCCAGGCGAAGATGTTCATCGGCGGCGAGCACGTCGACGCTCTCGACGGCCAGACATTCGAGGTCACCAATCCGGCCACGGGTAAGGTCATCGCCCACGCGCCACTGGGCGGCAAAGCCGACGTGGATCGGGCGGTCGAGGCCGCTCAGAAGGCCTTCGATGGGCCGTATGGCAAGTGGTCTGCGGCGAAGCGCGGCCGGACGCTCCAGAAGTTCGCCGACCTGGTCAAGAAAGCCAACGAGGAGCTCGCCCAGATCGACCGCGAGAACGTCGGCAAGCCGATCGTCGCCTCGCGCGGCGAGAGCTTCGCCGTCAGCCTCGTGCTCGAGTACTACGCGGGCGCCGCGAATAAGCACTTCGGCGAGACCATCCCGACGTCGATCCCGGGCTTCGACTTCACGCTGCGCGAGCCGATCGGGGTGGTCGGGCTGATCGTGCCCTGGAACTTTCCGCAGAACATGGCCGCGTGGAAGCTGGGGCCGGCGCTCGCCACCGGCAACACGTGCGTCCTGAAACCGGCCAGTTGGACGCCGCTCTCGGCGATCCGCCTGGCGGAGCTCGCGCTTGAGGCCGGATTCCCGCCGGGCGTCGTCAACGTTGTGACCGGCCCCGGTGGCACCACCGGCGCTGCCCTCGCGGCGCATCCGGGCGTCGGCAAGGTCGCGTTCACCGGTGAGACCACGACCGGCCAGGAGATCATGCGACTCGCGGCCAACAACGTGAAGCGGATCTCACTCGAGCTGGGCGGCAAGTCGCCCAACGTCGTGTTTGCCGACGCGGATCTCGAGAAGTTCGCCGCGGCCGTCCCGAACAGCGTCTTCGACAACGCCGGTCAGAACTGCACGGCGCGCAGCCGCATCCTGGTCGAGCGGTCGGTCCATGAGCGCGTGGTGGAGCTCGTGGCGCAGCAGACCGCCAAGCTGGTGGTCGGTGACCCGGCCGATGAGAAGACCCAGATGGGCAGCCTCGTCAGCATGCGCCAGCGCGAGCGCGTTACGGAGTTGATCGCCAGCGCCCGCGATGAGGGCGCGAACGTGGTGTTTGGCGGAGAGCCCCCTGAAGACGCAGCCCTGGCTAACGGCGCGTTCCTGATGCCGACTGTCATCGACGGCGCGAACAGTGACATGCGCTTCATCCGCGATGAGATCTTCGGTCCGGTCGTGGGCATCATCCCGTTCGACTCGGAAGAGGAGGCGGTCCGGCTGGCCAACGCTACGCCCTACGGGCTGGCGGGGAGCGTCTGGACGCGCGACATCGGTCGTGCCATACGCGTCGCGCGCGGCATCAAGAGCGGCACGATCTCGATCAACAGCAACGAGACCATCCACACGGAAGCGCCGTTCGGCGGCTACAAGATGAGCGGCCTCGGCCGCGAGCTGGGGATGCACGCGCTCGACGAGTACACGCAGGTCAAGAACGTCTTCGTCGACCTGAGCTGAGGCTGGTGCGCGGTGTCAACGCACCGCACTGCACGGCTCTCGACAGTACTACACCGGACTAGGACAATCGTCCCATGCCCCTGCCCGCCGCGCTCGGCGTCCTTGCGCTTGCCCACCTCTTCGATTGGGCGTCGTTCCTGGTCATGATCACGCGCCACGGCCTGGGTGCCGAGGCCAACCCGATCGTGGTCACACTGGTCGAACAGACGGGCGTGCCGGGTGTCACGCTGGCCAAGGTTGCGACCGTCACCTTCGCTGCGCTGCTCGCGGTGCTCATCGCCCCGCAGCGCCGGCGAATGGCGATGGCGCTGCTGACCTTCGGCGCCGCCGCGGGTCTGGTCGGCGGTATCAGCAACATCGCGACGCTCTAGGTCACTTCGGCCGGCTAGGCAGACTCGCCGGGCCACCGCCACTCGTCGTCCGTAGATTCCGGATGGCCGATGGTGGGGTGTCTCAGTCGGACCCAGTCCCTGATCGCCCAGGTCGTCGTCTGGAACGCGAGCTCCGACCACGGGATCTCGTCCGCGCCGAACGATCTGACTTCAAGCGTTTCAGCTGAAATGGCGGGCGCCCCACCGACTACCCGAGCTTCCCACACCAGCACGACGATGGCTGCCAGCGGGCGGGTGTAGACGCCGATTACCTCGTCGGGATCGACGATGTAACCGGTCTCTTCGAGCGTCTCGCGTACGGCGCCTTCGTGGGCGGTCTCGTCGATTTCGAGGAAGCCGCCCGGCTGCGCCCAGCTGCCGTAGCCGGGCTCGATACCGCGCCGGATCAGGACGAGCCGGCCATCGGGCGTCACGGGCAGCGTGCTCACCACCAGGCGCGGGTTGAGGTAGGCGATGAAGCCGCAGCTCGTGCACGCCAGGCGGTCTCTTGTTTCGTTGGCGACGGGGCCGTGGCTGAGCGGCGAGCCGCAGCGCGAGCAGTAGTTGACGACGGCCGCGAGCCAGTCGGGCACGCCCTTTGGTGCGGATTGGGTCACCGACCGACCATGAAGACGATCAACGCGATGCAGCCCACCAGCACGCCAAGGAGGACCGCCGTCCACACCAACCGCTGAAGCGCACGGGGCCGGTTGACCGGCATCCAAGCGAAAGCGGAGCGCCACGTCCTGATCGCCGCGTCGCCGGCGACCAGAAGGAGGACGGCCGCGCCGATGATTGACAGCCACTTGACGATGGGCGCCTCGAGCGGAGTGCCCAGCTCGAGCGCCGTGATGGCGATGACGCCGCAGATCAGAACGACGACCGAGAGATAGATGAACCACTCGCCCAGCAGGGGCGGCTTGACTTCCGGCACGCGCTGCGGCGGCTCGTTGGCGCGCGGCGGCGGCAGCTCCTGGCGATCGAGGTCCACGGGCTCAGTCTAGGATCGGACTTGAGATGGCCACCCAGGGTGACGTTCGTCGGATCGCCCTTGGCCTGCCGGATGTTGTCGCCGAGGGGTCGACATTTCGCGTCGATGGGCACTTGGTCGCCTGGCCCTGGCTGGAGCGGATCGACCCAAAGAAGGCGCGCGTCGCGAACCCAGAGGTGCTCGTGGTGCGCGTCGCGAGCGAGCTCGACAAGCATGCTTTGATCGACCTGGACCCGGCCGTGTTCTTCACCGAGACGCACTTCGACGGCTACGCCATGGTTCTGGTCCGGCTGGCCGCGATCGACGACGCCCTGCTGGCAAAGCTGCTGGCCGACTCGTGGACCCTCGCCAAGGCCAAACGTAAGCGCCGCTGATTCAGCCCGGCTGGTTGGTCGGGTCGTCCTCGATCTGCTTGCGCGCGGCGGCGCGGTGGTCGGCGACCGCTTGGGCGACGGCGGGCTCGCTCAGGCCCAGCATCTGTGCCGCGAGGAGCGCCGCGTTCTCCGCCTGGCCAACGCCGACCGTCGCGACGGGCACGCCCTTGGGCATCTGCACGATCGAGAGCAGCGCGTCGAGGCCGCCGGCCAGGTTGCCCGGCATGGGCAGGCCGATCACGGGCAGAGTCGTCTTGGACGCCACGACGCCGGGCAGGTGCGCGGCCAGGCCGGCGGCACAGATGAACACCTTGGCGCCACGCTCGAGCGCACCGGCCACGTAGCTCTCCAGCAGATCGGGCGCGCGGTGGGCGGAGATGACGCGCAGCTCGTTGCCGACGCCAAGAGAATTGAGCGTGTCGGCTGCCTTTTGCACGACCTCGAGGTCGGAGCGGCTGCCAACAATGATCGCGACGAACGACTGACCGGCCATCGCGTCAGACCTGCCAGTACGGGCCGGTCAGGCCGAGCGACGCGAAGTGGGCGTTGAGCGCATCGCGGCCGGGCCGCTGGTAGTCAACCTTGAGCCGATCGGCGTACAGCGGCACCCCGAGGGCGTGGGCTTGATCGGGCGTCAGCGAGGCACCGGGTTGGTCGTCGGGGACCAGGCCTGAGGCATCGCGATGCTCGGCCGAGCAGAAGAAGACCATCGCGTTCGAGCAGGTCAGGATGATGTCCTCCCACCACTGAGTCGGTCGTAGCGCAAGGTAAACGATCGTGCCTGCAGGCTCGACCATAGTTGCCCGGCCGTCTTCCAGTTCGATCTCGATCGGTCGCGCGCAATGGTGGCAATACGAATCGATGCGTACCGCTGCTTGGTCGAGCATCGCGTGGAAGGCGATCGCGTCCCACGAGCAGTTCGCGTAGTAACGCTTGCCGCCCGTCCGGACGGCGAATGGCGTCGCGATCGCGCTGAACGGCCACGCCATCAGGACGCGCGAGGTGCCCTTGACCACTGCCACGCCGCGCGACTCGGCGACCTCGCGCAGCACGGTCACAGTCTCGGCGCGCGTCAGGCTGAACTCGGTCATGAGCTGCTCGACCAGTGGCGGCACGGCGTGCTCGAGGAAGTGCTCGAACACGTACAGGCGCACGCGTTGAGCCAGCGTTGGCGCTCCTTCGACGGCCATGGCGCTAGCGTAACGGCGTGAAGCTGATCATCGACGTCGACACCGGGATCGACGACGCGCTGGCTCTGCTGTACGTCCTCGCGTCGCCTGAAGCCGAGCTGCTCGCCGTTACCTGCACGAGCGGCAACGTCGAGGCCGGCCAGGTCGCGGAGAACACGATCGCCCTGCTGGACCTGTGTGGGCGAAGTGACATCGAGGTGGGGTTGGGCCAGCGCGAGCCACTGCAGCGGCCGCTCATGACCGCGCCCGAGACGCACGGACCGAAGGGCGTCGGCTACGCCGTGCTGCCGCCAGCGTCGCGCAGCGTGAGCGAGCGCCACTCGGCCGACCTGATCGTCGAAGAAGTCCGCCGCGCGCCGGGTGAGGTGACGCTGATCACCCTGGGGCCGCTGACCAACCTCGCGGCCGCGCTCGAACGTGAGCCCAAGCTGCCAAGCCTCGCGCGCAACCTGGTGATGATGGCCGGCTCGTACCGCTCCCCGGGCAACACGGCGCCGACCAGCGAGTGGAATGTTGCGTGTGATCCGGAGGCGATGCAGGCGGTCCTGTCCGCTTGGGAATCCGCGGAGGGCGTCGGTCGGCCGGTCGCCTTGGGGCTCGATGTCACGGAACGGGCGAAATTCCTGCCCGACCACCTCGCCCGACTGCACGCAGCCGCCGGCAACCCATCGACCAACCGGGT
>DATBRX010000024.1:0-13879 GCA_036560085.1 Candidatus Limnocylindrales bacterium | reverse complement strand
GTCGCCGTCAGGTGTCTTCACGGGCTGGTTCTGCAACCGGAACTCCCTTCTGCCCAATCCTCGGTGGGCGGCCGCGAGCCGGACGCGTGCCGTTTGGCACGAAGGCCCCGCCAAACGGACGAACTGGGCCGCCAGACGGGCCGGGCGGCGCCGTCGTTCGGGAACCGTGTCGGTGTTAGCCTCGGCGCCTTGACAGCCGAGCCGGTGATCGCCTCCAGCCCCATCGCTCCGCGTCTGCCTGACAGCCTCGATACGCCTGCGCTGGTCATCGATCTCGACATCGTCGAGCGCAACGCGGCGCGGATGGCCGCGGCGGCGCGCGAGCACGGGATTGCGCTGCGGCCACACGTCAAGACCCACAAGTCGGTCGCGCTGGCGCGTCTGCAGGTGGACGCCGGCGCAGCCGGGATCACCGTCGGCACCCTGGGCGAGGCGGAGATCATGGCCGACGGCGGGATCACGGACATCATGCTCGCCTACCCGCTCTGGGCGGCCGGACCCAAGGCGGCCCGGCTGCGCGCCCTGGCCGAGCGGCCCGGCCTGGCGTTCGCGGTGGGCGCGGATTCGGTCGCGGGGGTGGAGCAGCTGGCCCAGGCGATGAGCGGCTCGACCGCCCGGCTGCGGGTGATGATCGAGATCGACCCGCATTACGGCCGAACGGGCGTCACGCCGGATTCGGTCGCCGAGATCGGCCGGGCGGTCGAGCGCGCCGGGTTCGAGCTGCTCGGCCTGTTCAGCCACGGCGGTCACGCCTATGCGGGCGGTGACGCGATCGCCGCGGCGGCGCGCGACGAGCTCGAGGCACTGGCGATCGGCGAGGAAGCGCTCGTCGCGGCCGGGATGGCCGCGCCGGTGTTGAGTGCGGGCTCATCGCCGACGGCCTTGGGAGTGCTCAGCGCGCCGGTCAACGAAGTGCGCCCCGGCACCTACCTGATCGGCGACCGTATGCAGGTCTGGCTGGGCACCACTCCGCCAGACGGCGTCGCCATCGCGGTCGCTGCGACGGTCGTCAGCGCGGCCGTCGACGGCCAGGTGGTGATCAACGCCGGGGCCAAGACGCTCACCAAGGACATGGCGCCGTACATGAACGGCTACGGCTGCATTCCCGCCTACCCGGAGGGCGTCATCGAGCGGGTCTCCGACTACCACGGCCAGGTGCGCTTCCCGGCCGGTGCACCGCGCCCCGCGCTGGGCGAGACCGTGGCCGTCGTGCCGAATCACGCCTGTCCGACGATCGACCTGTTCGACTCCTTCGCAGCCACCCGCTCCGGCTCGTCAATCGGGTGGTGGCCGGTCGACGCGCGCGGCCGGAGCGGCTGACGCGTTGGGAGCGGATGACGCCCGCGCGCAGGTAGCCAAGAAGATCCTCGACGCGGCCCTGGCGCGGGTGACGGATCCGCCCGGCACAAACCGCGTGCGCGTCGAGGATTACGTCACGGCCGTGGCCGCGGTCACCGGTGAAGCAGCGATCGTCGCCGCGGGCATCGACATCGAGGCGCTCGACATCACGCCCGGCGCCGCGTTGTTCGGCGACCAGATCAACCAGGTCCTCAGCGGCGACACCACCGAGCTCGACAAGGTGCCGCCCGACACTATCGTCGGCATCCTCGTGGCCTCGCTCGTGCCCAACGTCGTCGCGCTGGCCGACTTTGGCTCGCTCGAGGACCGCTACCGCTCAGTTGCGGCCCACGTCGGCAAGCAGGATTGGGGCAACGTCTACGTATCGGTCGGCGCCCACCATGCGCCGACGATTCCGCCGATCCGACTGGCGTTCGAGATGCGACCCGTCGTCGAAGAAGCCTGCGCGGAGGCCGGCATCAGCGCCGCGCAGCGTCACCAGCCGTGCGCGCTGGCATTGGCGAGTGCGCTGGACCAGGTCAAGGGAGCGATCGACATTAAGCTCGGGCTGAAGCTCGCGCTCGAGGTCGTGTTCGGCATGGCCAAGATGGCGCCCATGTCACGCCGCGCCTTTGTCGAAGTCGCGGGGACAGAGGCAGAGAACGTTAGGGAGCCGGAGGCAGAGCCGGCGCGGGCGGAATGAAAAACCCGTCGAGCAGCTCGCGATCGCCGAGCGGTTCATTCAACGTCAATACCGCGGGCGTGTCCGGATTGCCCTGACACGTGCCGCCAACCCCGCGGACACCAATCGTGACCGTTATCGCCTCCGCCTCGTAGACCACGGCCGGCGGAAGAATTCGACCGGTCGCGTAGTTGCCGCTGGCGCAGGCCTGTTCAAGAACCAGGATCTCAAGCACCACCGAGTCTGCGGTCGGGAATGGACGGCGCGGATCCAGCCACCAGCGGGCTGCCCCAGCGCCATCGCCGAGCGCGGCATGCAGCTGGCAATCGCCCATGTTGGCGAACTTCCATATATCGCCTTGACGTCGCAAGAAGACGTACAGCAGGCCGCTCCCTGAGTCCGCGACGAACAGCAGTTGGTCGTCCTGCTTGTCGACGAGCTTCCAGGGCTCTTGCTCCGGCGTTCCCTCGAACTCGCCAGCATGTGCAGCGAAGACAGCACGCAATGCGTCGAACTCGGGCCCGACCTGATCTGTTGGCGGTGCATCCAGAGCTTCGGGCGCGAAGGGGTGACCGCCGCAGCTCGCCAGCGGAGCCGGCTGGTTCGTGACCGGCCTCAGCAGCTGCGGAGCCGGCTCGCCGTCGGCGCGACTGACCAAGAAAGGTCCGCCCGAGCATGCGGTAATCACCAAAACGCCCGCGAATAGCGCACCGAGGAAGCGTCGCCTGAATTTCACGGCCACCTATTGAGAATAGGCGCTCGGCCATATAGAATATCCGTGCTATATGGACACTACGACGGTCCCGGACTTGAGCGTGAAGAGATGTTCGCGGTGTGGCGTCGAGCAGCCGGTCGAAGGTTTCCAATGGAAGAACAGAGCGCGCGGAATTCGCCGATCGTGGTGCCGATCATGCGCACAGGCTTACTCACATCAGCACTACCTCAACAACGCAGAGACGTACAAAGCACGACGTCGCCTCAGGGGCGACAACGGTCGGGCACGAGTGCGAGCCCGGATAACTGAGTACCTAAATCAGCACCCTTGTGTGGACTGCGGCGAGACATCCCGGGCGATCCTGGAGTTCGACCATCGCGATCCAGCAGAAAAGCGACTGCCAGTGTCGCGTCTCGCCGAGGTCGTGGGCTGGCGGTCAGTCCTTCGAGAAATCGAGAAATGCGATGTCCGGTGCGCGAATTGCCATCGAAAACGTACTGCAGCGCAGTTTGGCTGGGCCAAACTCAAAACAAAGCCGGATGGATCTCCATCCCCAGTTCGACCGCCTGCCGTGGGCAGGGCGCCCTCCGACCCTGAGTTTCTGATGGCTTGCGCTTGGTGCAATCAGCTGAAGCCGCTGTCGGAGTTTGCCTTCAAGGACGCGACCACAGGCAAGGTCAACGGCCACTGCAGGAAATGCCATGCCGCGTATCGACGGGAGCACTACCAAATCAATCGCGACGAGTACTTCAGGCGGGCCATCGCGCAAACCCGACGGAAGACTGCTGACGCTAAGGCTCGGCTCCATCACTACTTGTTGGCGCATCCCTGTGTCGACTGTGGAGAAACGAACGTCGCGACGCTGGATTTCGACCACGTCGATCCCTCGCTGAAGAGCAAGGCCATCGGAACGATGGTTGGGCATAGGACGTGGCTCGCAATCCAACTTGAGATCGGTAAGTGCGAGGTTCGGTGTGCCAATTGCCACCGTCGACGAACAAACGCTCAGATCAGGGCGGCCTAGCGCAAGGACTCCTCTCGTACAATTTCGGTTCTCGGCGGGAGTAGCTCAGTTGGCAGAGCGGTTGCTTCCCAAGCAACAGGCCGAGGGTTCGAGCCCCTTCTCCCGCTCCACTTTCCTTTAGGTCGCGACCGCCGGCAGGCTGAACGTCAGCGTTGTGCCGCGCGACGGTTCTGACGCGATCGAGATGTCGCCGCCGTGCGCCTCGATGATGTCGCGACAGATCGCCAGACCCAACCCCGACCCGGCCGATCCCTGCCCCTTGACGAATCGGTCGAAGACGCGCGGGAGCAGCTCAAAGTCAATGCCTCGCCCCGTGTCTGCGACCTCGACGGTCAAGGTGTCGCCGTCTACAGAGGCGCGGGCGCTCAACGTCACGCGACCACCGGCGGGCGTGTGGCGCAGCGCATTGGCAAGCAGGTTCGCGACGACCTGGCGGACGCGCGGCTCATCGGCCATGGCGAACGGCAGCCCGGCGGCGATCTCGGGCAGCAACGTGACGCCAGCCGCACCGGCCTGCGCAGAGAACGCGGCCAGCTGGTCGGTCAGGAGGTCGGTCAGATCGGTCGGTGCCAACATCAACGTCAGCCCGCCGGCCTCTGCCAGCGCCACAATGCGCATGTCGTCGATCAGCTTCTCGAGCGCCTTGATCTGCTCGCGGATGGGCTCGAGGTGCTCCGCGTCGGCGGGGTAGACGCCATCCTCGATCGCCTCGAGCTGGCCGGTGATGACGCTCAGCGGGGTACGCAGCTCGTGCGCCACGTCAGCGAGGAAGATGCGCCGTCCCTGATCGAGTGCCTGCAGCCGGCTGCTCATCTGGTTGAAGGCGCGCACCAGTCCCTGCGTCGACTTTGAGCCGCGCTCCTCGACGCGCGTCGAGTAGTCACCGCTCTCGATGCGCTCGGCGGCCGCGGCGAGATCGTCGATGGGCGCTGTCGCCCGTCGGATCGACGCGAACGTGGCGCCGGCCGCGACAAGGACGAGCAGTGTCACCACGAGCCCACCGGCAGTGACGACCGGTGGCGCGCTGACGAACCCGGCGATCGCGGCGAGCGACCAGAAAGCCGACGTCAGCAACCCGGCGACCAGCAGGATCAGGATGAGGAACAGGCAGCCGAACGGCCGCGGCCCGCGGTGGCGCCTATCGCCCCAGCGACCGTGACGGTTCCCGTAACGCCACCTGCGCGGCGGCCACTCCTCGCCTTCAGGCCACCAGACGGGCTTGATGCGCGGCCGCTCCGGCCGTTCCGACCGCTCCGACCGCTCTCCCCGCTCCGGCCGCGGCGCGCCGTCGCGCGTCATGGACGCTCCGCAACGCGGTAGCCCACGCCAAACACGGTCAGCACGTAGCGTGGCGTGGCCGGATCCGGCTCGAGCTTGCGCCGGATGTTCTTGATGTGCGCGTCGATCGCCCGCTCATACGCCTCGAATGCCTCGCCGCGAACCGCGTCGAGCAGCTGTGCGCGGGTGAAGACGCGGCCGCGCTGGCGGGCCATCACGAGCAGGATCTGGAACTCCGTCGCGGTCAGCTCGACATCAGCGCCGGCGACCGAGACCGCCATCCGCGGGACATCGATCACGAGGTCGCCTACCTGCAGCGACTCTGCAGGCGCAGCCACTGCCTGGGCCCGGCGCAGCACCGCGCGTATCCGCGCCACCAGCTCCTTGGCGCTGAACGGCTTGGTCACGTAATCGTCGGCACCCAGCTCCAGCCCGACGAGCTTGTCCGATTCGTCGGCCCGGGCGGTGAGCATCACGATCGGCACCGACGAGACAGCCGGGTCGCGGCGCAGCTCGCGCGTCACGTCGAGTCCGTCGCGACCAGGCAAGCCCAGGTCGAGCACGATCAGGTCAGGGCGCTCTGCGCGAGCGATGCGGATCGCGTCCACCCCGTTCGCGGCGGCAAGAACGGAGAAACCGGCGCGCTCGAGGTAGTCGCGCACGAGACGCACGATATCCGGTGCGTCATCGACGACGAGAACCTTGGGCACGCCGGTGATTGTCAGCCCTGGGAGGTGGGCTGGTTGTCGGGCTTCGTGCCGGCCGGATCGGTCGACGTGGGCTGGCCGTGTGCCTCGCGGTGCCAGCGACCCAGCATCTCGTCGGCCATGGGCGGCATTGACCGATCAGACCAGTTCGACCGCTCACCCTTATCCCAGCCCCGACCGTAATAGCCGTGATGGCCCCAGCCGCGATGACCCCACGCCGCGCGGCGGAAGATGCCGATCACCGCAAAGATCAGGAACAGGAACAGCAGGAAGCCGAAGAAGCCGAAGCCCAGGAAACCGCCGTGGCCGTAGTAGACGACCGGCGCGCCCGGCGCGGGCCCAACCGCCGGAACGGTGTTCTGACCAAGACCGAAGCCGATCGCCCCGGCGATGAACAGCAGGACCAGGAACCCCAGGGCTCCGATGAAACCAAAGCCACGCATCGCGTGATTGCTCCTTTGTCGTTTGCGCGGCGACCTCTGCGCCGCTCACGTAAGGAGCCTCGCGCCAGGACGTGTGGAAGTTGTGAACGCGCGACGCCGTCGCTGTGCAGTTGGCCCGCCTGGATCAGCCTGAGCTACGGCCCGACGTGTCGCCGGTGAACACGCGACGGGACCCCCGCCCTCCGAGCCGGTCGGCACTTGCTCGCATGGATCGCAGCGCGTAGGTTCAGGACAGCAGCATCCGCAGCACACCGAGGCGTCCTGATGACCCAGATCCTTGACCACCCGATTACTGACCACTCGACCGAGCAGGCACCACTCCTCCAGCAGACGCTCCTCGAGTTGATTGAGCTCAGCCTGCAGGCCAAGCAGGCCCACTGGAATGTCGTCGGGCCGACCTTCAAGCCGATCCACGAGTTCCTCGACGAGATGACTGACCAGTACCGTGGCTGGTACGACGATGTCGCCGAGCGCCTGACCGCAATCGGCGTGGCGCCCGACGGACGCAGCCAGACGGTCGTCGCGGGACGGCCGTTCGAGACGCTGCCTGCGGGATCGTTGCCGACGGCTGACATCGGGCCGCTCTTCGACACGCGGGTGAGCGCGCTTGCCGATCGCATTCGTCATCGCGCCGGTGACATCGGCGAAACCGACATGGCCACTCAAGACCTGCTCATCGAGATCCTGCGCGGCGTAGAAAAGCAGCGCTGGATGCTGCGCGCCCACTCCGGGATATAGCCCTGGGGGCTCGCCTCGGTCGCGCACGGCAGCCCTGCTATCGTGCGGCCATGGCGGGCCAATCAGGCGGGCTAGAGGTCCTCTGGCTGGGCCGCGTCCGCTATCGCGACGCGTGGCAGAAGCAGCACGACCTTGTGGCCGCACGGCGGCGCGACGAGATCCCCGATCAGCTGCTGCTGCTCGAGCACGAGCCGGTGCTGACCCTGGGCCGGACGTCCGATGAGAAGCATGTCCTTGCCTCCCCCGACGAGCTGCAACGCCGTGGGATCGAGCTCATCCGGACGGAGCGCGGTGGGGAGGTGACGTACCACGGGCCGGGCCAGTTGGTCGGTTACCCCATCGTGCGCCTCGCCGACCGCGGCATCCTGCTGCGTCCGCTGGTGCGCGCTCTGGAGCAGGCGATGATCGACACAGCTGCTGGCTTTGGTGTCGCGGCCGGCCGGATCGACAAGCTGCCGGGCTGCTGGTGCGATCCCGACAGCGCATCTCCGCGCAAGCTGGGCGCCCTCGGGCTCAGGGTTGAGGGCGGGGTCAGCTACCACGGCATCGCGCTCAATGTCACGACCGATCTCAGGGACTTCGATCTGATCGACCCGTGCGGCCTGCCCCAGATCGAGGTGACGAGCATCGCCCGCGAAGCCGGCTGGCACGAGGACGAGTCGCATCCCTCCACTGCGAGCGTCGCCAACGCGGCCGACCGCTTCGCGATCGCCTTCGCGGCGCGTCTGCAGGAAGCGTCTTCTCCGGCGGTCCTCGCTTCCTCCGCCGGCTAGAGGAATCAACAATGCCGCGCGGCCTATTCGAACTGCGCAAGGACGCCATCACCGGCTGGTGGGTCGCCGTCGTAGTAGACCGCGAGTTCGAGCGGCAGCGCTTCTTCCGGCCCGCCAGGCACATCGGCCAGACGACCGATGACTGCCCGAACTGCGACCTGGCCGCGGGCGGCGAACAGGTCCAGATACGGACGCTCAAGCAGGACGCGTTCATCGTCGCGGGCACAGAGAAGGAAGGGCGCGAGGCGCAGCCGGCCGGTCGCGAGCCGGAGCTCGGGATGGTCGGTGACAGCGGCTCGTACCAGACCATCGTCGCGCCGCGCGGCCACCACGAGTCGCTCGCCGAGACGTCACCCCAGATCGCGTATGACCTGCTCGCGCGGGCGCGCGACGTGCTTACGAATGCGCGCAACGCAGAGCTCACCGAGTACCTGCAGGTTGTGCAGAACTACGGCCTGCAGGCCGGTGCTCTGACCGACCACCTGTGCTTCGACTTCTATGACCTGCCGCAGATCCCGCATCGCATCGGTGAGGAGCTGGGCGGAGCCGCGCGCTTCGTGATCCGCGAGGGCGAATGCCCTTTCTGCCGGCTCGTGCGCGACGAGGTCGCGGACCCGGCGCGACTCGTTTACGAAGATGCGGCAAGCGTTTGTTTCGCGCCCTACGCGTCGCGCTCACCGTTCGAGCTGTGGGTCGTGCCGCGCCACCATGCCGCCGACTTCGGCACGGCCAGCGACGCGCAGCTGGTGAGCGCGGCGGACACGCTGCAGAGCGTCCTGCGCCTCCTGGCCAGTCTGGGCGGGCCGGCATACAACCTCGTGCTCCACAGCGCGCCGCTGCGCGAACGCGTCGACGACACCTATCACTGGCATTGGGAGATCCACCCGCGTCTGCGCGAGATCGCCGGACTCGAGATCGGAACGGGCCTGCCCGTCAACCCAATCGCCCCGGAGCAGGTCGCGCGCGAGCTGCTCGAGACCGCACGCGAGGAAAGAATCGAAACAGGTGTTGCGGCCGGGCCACGCTCATGGGACGAGTTCACCGACCGCTGATTCGCTCCTGCAACCGCCCTGCCTGACAATTGGCGCGATGCACATACCGTCACAGGACGCCGCGGCGAGCCGTCACACCAGCCGAACCACGGCCTGGTGCTCGAGCTCTATGGAGAGGGACCCGGAGTGAGCGACGACCGAGCGAGCGCTCGGGCGTTCGTCGAGCGCCTATTCGCCGCCCATCACGCGGAGATCTATGCCTACCTCTGCCGAATGGTCCGAGATGACGAGCTGGCGGCCGACTTGACGCAGGAAGCCTTTGTCAAGGCCTACCGGGCCTACGACACGCTCGAAGATCCCAATCGCGCTCGCGCCTGGCTGTACCAGATTGCCGGTCGGACGGCGCTCGACGAGCTGCGCCGCCGCAAGATCGTGCGCTTCGTGCCCTGGACCGGCGAGTCGCGCGGCACTGCCGCGTCCGCTGAAGAGCTGGTCATGCGCGCCCGACTGTCGGGTGACCTTGAACGCGCCCTCGCCCGCATCCCCGCGCGGCAGCGCCAAGCCCTGCTGCTGTCTGAGCTGAACGATATGACCGGGCTCGAGCTCGCCGATGCGCTGGGCGTGTCGCACGTCGCGGCGCGGGCGCTGCTGACGCGCGGCCGCGAGTCGTTACGTCAGGCGCTCGCGATTGAGCGCGCGAACTCCGCGGTAGAGGACGAGAAACGAGCTCGCGCGGCCGCGCCCGTTGAGGCGCGCCATAGGCGTGACGATGAAGATGGCCCGCGCTCGCGCTGATCACGCCAGCTGGCGCGAGCTGATCGCCGCGCGGCTCGACCGACCACTGACGCGATCCGAGACGCGCTCACTGGCGGCTCACCTGCGCGCCTGCGCCGCGTGCCGCGAGGCCGACCGCGACTATCGCCAGCAGCGCGCCCTGCTGCGCGCTTTGCCGCTCCGCCCCGTGCCGCGCAACCTGTGGCCGCGCACCTCGGCCGCGCTCGATCGCGAGGTCGCCCGCGGGTCTTCGCGCTTTGGCCGCACCTGGCGGCGGCGTGGCCGGAAGTTCGGGCCCTCGGCTGCGTTGATGGCGACCATCGCGTCGCTCGGCGTGGTCGTCGGGCTCACCGCGATGCAGCTGACCCCGGCCGTCTCGATCGCCTCACCGAGCGTGCCCGCGCCGGCCACCCCCTTTGCCATCGCGCCGCAGCAGCTTGCGTTCGTCGGCAGCGATGACGCGCACATGTACGTCTACCGAACCGACGTGGGGCATGCCTGCCCTGCGAATGCGGCAGGCTGCGCTGTCGACGAGGGCATTGTCAGAACGCCGGTCAACCTGCCGGCCAGCGTGCGCGCGCGCAACCTGGCCCTCAGCCCCAGCGGCCGCACCCTCGCGCTCGTCGGCAGCGGCGGGGGCCACGATGTGATCGCGGTCGTGCTCCTGTCCGACGGAGCGCACGATCCCACACCGCCGGACGGCACGCCTGCACCGGTCAACCCTGGTGCCACGCCTGTCACTGTCACCGGCCCCGGCCAACCCGAGGCCACGCCCAGCGATGCGCCGCCTGTCGTCGTGGCGATTCTCGAGAACGTCGAGAGTGCCGGCGCACCGCCGGCCTGGTCACCGAGCGGCGAGATGCTCGCCTTCAGCGCGATGCCCGCCGACGGCAGCCACGGTCCAGATGTCTACGTCTGGTCGCCCAGCGACGCGGTCGCGCGGCCGGTAACCACTGATCACGGCTCATATTTCGCCTCCTGGTCGACCGGCAGGATCGTCATCAGCCGCCTGGCCGGCGTCGGTAATGGCGAAGGCAGCGACGGCGCGTCGTTGAGCACGATCGTCATGGATCCCAGCACGTCCGAGGAGCGGCCGGTCGCCGGGCCCGCACTGTGGCTGCCCGTCGTCAACCCGGCCGGCACGCGCGCGATTGCCTGGCGCGGCGATCTCGATTTCGCCAGTGGCCATCCCGTGCCGAGCTCGGGCGCGCTGCTCATGATCGACTGGGCCGCAATCGATCCGTTCGCAGCGGCCAATGAGCCGGTCGCAACCCCGGATGTCGTGGAGACTCCGACTCCCACCGATGCTCCGGCTGCTACCGACGCTCCGGCCCCCACCGACGCTCCGGCTTCAACGCATCCATCGGACCCGCCAACAGCGCCACCCGCTTCGCCGTCGGCCTCACCGGTGGTGGCCTCGACTGAGCCAGCGCCCAGCGAAGGTCCGTCCGCGACACCCGAGCCGCAATCGACTGAGACCCCGGTCGAACCTTCTGAGACAGCCACTCCCTCGGCACTGCCCGATGGCTGGGTCGAGCTGGATCTCGGCAGGGACACGGCTACGACGCCGGTCCTTGACTGGCAGGCGCGCTGGTCGCTCGACGGCCAGGTGCTCGGCATCTGGCTGGCCGATACGGTCGGCTCGACCTGGGGCAGGCTCGCCGTGATGGCGGTCGATCCGGAGACGGGCGCGGTCGCGTCGTCGGAAGCATTGCTGTCGGCCACGCTTGCGCGGCGCGGCTTCAGCCTTGGCCTGAGCCGGGTCGTGTGGGTCGCGCCATCGGATGACAACCCCGACGGCGAGCTGCGCATCCGCACCTGGGGCGATGACGGCGTCGGTGGCGTGCGGCTCGAACCGTTGACGCTCGATGGGGTCGTGCCCGCCTTCTAGCGTCGCGCCCGCTCTCGGGACCATGTCCGCCTTCTACAATCTGGGCTCGTGACCAGCCGTCAGATCATGACCACCGACGACGTGCGACGCGCCCTCGTGCGCATCAGTCACGAGATCGTTGAGAAGCACGGCGGCACAGACGGCCTGGCCCTGGTCGGCATCCAGCGCCGCGGCGTGCCGATCGCTGAACGGCTGGCCGCGTCGATCAAGGAGCACGAGGGCGTGCAGCCGCCCGTTGGCAGCCTCGACATCACCTTCTATCGCGACGACCTGTCGCAGGTCGCCAAGGCGCCGCTGCTCAAGGCGACGGACCTGCCCTTCGCGCTCGAGGCATCGACGATCGTCATCGTCGACGACGTGCTCTACACCGGGCGCACTGTCCGTGCCGCGCTGGACGCCCTGGTCGACGTCGGCCGGCCCAAGGCGGTTCGGCTGGCGGTGCTGGTCGATCGTGGCCATCGCGAGCTGCCCATCCGCGCCGACCACGTCGGCAAGAACGTGCCCACGTCGCGCGACGAGGTGATCAAAGTCCACCTGCGCGAGGTCGACGGCGGCGATGACGACGTGGTCATCGAGCGCCGGGCACCCGGGGCTGAGGACGGGGCATGACAGCTGATCCGCGGCACCTGCTCGACGTCGACGAGTGGTCGGACGAGACGATCGAGGCAGTTCTCGATAACGCGTCACGCGCCCGCGACGCCGGGGAGCGCCCTGGCAACGAGCTTCTCGGCTGCCGAGTCGTGCTGCTCTTCGCAGAGCCATCGACGCGGACGCGCATGTCGTTCGAGATGGCCGCGCGCGGCCTGTCCGCGGAGACGTACGTGGTGGATCCGGCGTCGAGCTCCATGGTCAAGGGCGAGACGCTGGTCGATACCGTGCGCAACCTCGACGCGCTCGGCGTGGACATGATCGTGATGCGCCATCACCGCGCCGGCGCGCCATGGGTGGTGGCGCGCCACTTCGGCGGCGCGGTGGTGAACGCGGGCGACGGTTGGCACGCCCATCCGACCCAGGCGCTGCTCGACCTGCTGACCCTGCGCCGCGCATTCGGGGGATCGCGCGACGCGCTGCGCGGGCGCAAGATCGCCATCGTCGGCGACCTCCTCCATTCGCGCGTGGCGCGCTCCAACGTCTGGACGCTTACCCGCGCCGGCGCGGATGTCTGGGTCAGCGGACCCGATTCCTGGCTGCGCGGCTACTCAGAGCTGCCGGTGACGACAAAGACGGATCTCGAGGCCGCGCTCGATGGCGCGTCGGCGGTGATGGGCCTGCGGGTGCAGAAGGAGCGCATGCGCGGCTCCGCGCTTTCAATCGGTGACTACATCGCCCGCTACCAGATCACCGAGGAGCGGCTCGTGCGCTTCGCGCCAGAGGCCCGCTACCTGCATCCCGGGCCGATCAACGAGGGTGTCGAGGTGACTCGCGCGGTGGCACGGGGGCCGCGGTCACTCGTCCTCGAGCAGGTCGCCAACGGCCTGGCCGTCCGCATGGCGGTGCTGGCGCTGCTTGCCCCGTCTACGCCGCGCGGCCTGCGCGGCCCAACCCGCGCTCAGGCAGGCTCATCCACGCGCGACCTCCCCAGCGCGATCCGGTAGCGCACCTCCTCCACTTCACGGCCGCCGAACGTGGCGCTTTTGGTTCCACCGTCCGGATGCCAGCCGGCCCGCTCGTAGAAGGCCCGCGCACGCCGGTTGTCGGCCAAGACCCACAACACGGCCGCGTCATAGCCCTGCTCGATCAAGGCCTGTTCCGCGTGGGCGAGGAGGCCACGGCCGATGCTCTGGCCCCACCAGTCGGGCAGCACATAGATCGCATAGACCTCGCCAGTTCGCGGCTGCGCATTCTCTTCGCGCAGGACACCGGCAGTGACAAAACCCACAACCTGGCCGCCAGAGTCGGCCACTAGCATCCGGCGGTTGGGCGCCTGCGCCTTCAGCAGGTCGCGCCAGCGCTTTTCATCAGCGTCCACGCTCAGGCCGTTCAGGAATGCCGTCGGCATGATGTCGCGATAGGCCTCCTGCCACGTATGGACGCGAACCTCTGCGATGCCGCGCGCGTCGGATGCCTTTGCCTCGCGGATTTCGAACATTCCGGCGCGTGAGCCCATCGCGACTACCATCGCCTCACATGACCGATCGCGCAACGGCCGACGCGACTGAGGGCGGCTCCCGCGACCACCCCGGGCCGGCCATGCCCGAATACAAGGGCGCGCCGCTCGACGCCGAGCGCGGTCCCGGCCTGGGCTGCTTCTGGATTCAGATCGCGCTGCTGGTCGCGCTGCTAATCCTCACCCCGCTCAGCGTGCTCTGGGCGTGGCCGTCGGAGGTGTCGGCGGCATTGCTCATCCTGTCGCTCGTGCTGCTTTTCTTCACCGGGCAGACGATGATCTTCCTGCTCCGCCTCGTCGCCGCCGACCGGCGCTCCCGCCGCCGCCCCAACTCGCCCTCCGCCCGCCGCACGGTCGGCCAGCTCGAAGACGAGTCAGACAAGGACCACGCCGCTCCCTGACAGACGCTCGCCTTTG
>DATBRX010000023.1:0-3440 GCA_036560085.1 Candidatus Limnocylindrales bacterium | reverse complement strand
ACGCTGATCGTAGGCCTGATCAGGCGTGGTTATCATCGAGCCCATGAGAGGGCGCACATGATCTGCGCTAACTGCGGCACCAACAACGAAGCCGGCCGACGCTTCTGCGACGAATGCGGCGCGCTGCTCGCGGCTGCTTGCCCCAACTGCGGGGCAACCGACAACCGCCCAACGGCCAAGTTCTGCGGGACCTGCGGAGCGACGCTCAACGCCGCGGCCGTCCCCACCTCCGGCGCCGGCGCCGGCGCGACGAGCTCCAGCGCGACCGCGGCCGAGCGACGCTTCGTGAGCGTGCTCTTCGTAGATCTGGTCGGCTTCACGCCATTTGCAGAGGAACGTGACGCTGAACAGGTCCGCGACACCCTCGACAGGTATTTCGGCCTGGCTCGTGACGCGGTGGAGCGCCACGGCGGCGTCATCGAGAAGTTCATCGGCGACGCGGTCATGGCCGTGTGGGGAACGCCGACCGCGCACGAAGATGACGCCGAACGTGCCGTTCGTGCCGCGTTCGAGCTGGTTGACGCGGCCAGGGGCCTGGGTGACGGCGTCCAGGCGCGCGCCGGGATCGTGACCGGCGAGGCCGCGGTGACGATCGGCGCGGAGGGCCAGGGCATGGTCGCCGGCGACATGGTGAACACAGCCAGCCGGTTGCAGTCGGTGGCTCCGGCGGGAGCGGTGCTCGTCAGCGAGACGACGATGAACTCGGCCAAGGCGGCGATCGTCTTCGAGTCGGTCGGCGCGCAGGAGCTGAAGGGCAAGACGGCGCCGGTGGCCGCCTACCGCGCGCTCAGGGTCGTCGCCAACCGCGGTGGCGGCCAGCGCAGCGAGGGGTTAGAGGCGCCGTTCAGCGGCCGCGACGAAGAGCTGCGCCTGCTCAAGGAGCTGCTCCACGCGACCACGCGCGACGGGCGTGCGCGAATCGCGGCCATCAGCGGTCCGGCAGGCATCGGCAAGAGCCGCTTGACCTGGGAGTTTGAGAAGTACATCGACGGCGTCGTCGAGACGATCTACTGGCACCGCGGCCGCTCCCCGGCGTACGGCGAGGGCGTGACCTTCTGGGCACTGGGCGAGATGATCCGCCGCCGCGCCGAGCTCGCCGAGAACGACGACGAGGCCACCTCCCGCGCGCGCATCGCCACGACGGTCGCGCAATACGTCACCGATCCCGACGAGCGGGCCTGGGTCGAGCCGGCGCTCCTCACCCTCCTGGGTCTCGAGCCGCCACCGCCCGGCGGGCGCGACGCGCTCTTCGCCGCGTGGCGCATCTTCTTCGAGCGCATTGCCGACCAGGCGACGACCGTCCTGGTCTTCGAGGACATCCAATGGGCCGACTCGGGCCTGCTCGACTTCATCGAGCACCTGCTCGAGTGGTCCAAGAGCAAGCCGCTCTTTGTCGTCGCGCTCACCCGACCCGAGCTGTACGAGCGCAAACCCGGCTGGGGGACGGGCCACCGCCTCGCGACACAGATGCCGCTCGAACCGCTGCCGGAAGCCGCGATGCGCCAGCTGCTCGGCGGGCTCGCGCCGGGCCTGCCTGAGCAGGCTGTGACGGCAATCCTCAGCCGCGCCGATGGCATCCCGCTCTATGCGGTTGAGACGATCCGCATGCTCGTCGCCGACGGGCGTCTCACGCTGACCGACGGCGCATATACGCCGACCGGCGACCTGGGCGAGCTCGCCGTGCCGGAGACGCTGCGCTCACTGATCGCCTCGCGTCTCGACGCGCTCGATCCCACCGACAGGACCCTTCTCCAGGACGGCGCGGTGCTGGGCCAGCGCTTCACCACTGCGGCGCTTGCCGCGACCTCGGGCATGACGGCCGAAGAGATCGAGCCGCGGCTGCGCGCGCTCGTCCGGCGCGAGTTCCTGGAGCTGGAGGCGGATCCGCGCTCACCGGAGCGCGGCCAGTACGGCTTCGTCCAGTCGCTGATTCGTGAGGTCGCGTACGGGACGCTGGCGCGGCGCGACCGGCGCTCGCGCCACCTCGCGGCCGCGCGCTACTTCGAGATGCTCTCTGACGACGAGCTCGCCGGGGTCCTGGCCAGCCACTACCTGGCCGCGCACGAGGCGTCCGAGGCCGGACCGGAGGCCGACGCGCTCGCCGTCCAGGCGCGCCTCGCCCTGCGGGGAGCGGCCGAACGCGCCGCTGCACTGGGCGGCCACGCCCAGGCGCTCGTATACCTGGAACAGGCGCTGGCGGTCAGCACGGATCCGGGCGAGCGCGCGACGCTGCTTCATCTTGCGTCTGAGTCGGCCAACGCCTCGGGGCATGATGCCAAGGCCCAGGACTACGCGCGCCAGGTGATCGACTACCACGCGAGCGTGGGCGACGAGGCGTCGCGCATGCGAGCAGTCGGCCTGCTCGGTCGGGTGCTGCTCGACAACGGCCACCTGGACGAAGCAGTGGAGTTCATGGAGGGCGAGCTGTCGGGCGAAGTCAGCGACAGCCCCGATTCGGCGCAGGTTCTGGCCAACCTGTCGCGGGCCTACATGCGCACGGACAAGAACCAGGATTCGGTCGATGCGGCCGACCGCGCCCTCAAGATTGCCGACCGGCTGAACATGGAACGCGTCGTTGCCGAGGCATTCATCAACAAGGCCTCGTCGCTCCACCGCCTGGGCCGCATTCGCGAGGCAGTGGCGCTGCACCAGGCCGCCCTCGCCATCGCGGACCGCCATGGCTTCGCCGAGCAGCAGCTGCGTGGCCGCAACAACTACAGCGTCTCTCAGATCGAGCTCGAGCCTACCAAGGCGCTCCAGACAATCCATGAAGCCATCGACCTCGCGCGCCGGCTCGGCCAGCGCGGCATGTACAACTGGCTCATCGGCACGGGCGCGATGTATTCGGCGTCCATCGGCACCGGCTGGGAGCGTGCCCTGGAGCTCGAGCAGGAGGTCCTGGCGAGCTCGCCCATCCCCTACGACCGCGCCCGGGCCTTGTTGACCAGCTCGCTGCTGCATGCCCGGCGTGGCGACCCGATCGACATGGCGCTGCTCAGGGAGGCGACCGCGGGAATAACCGACGGTCAGGTAGTTGGCGGGTTTGACTTCGTGCAGGCAGAGGTCGCGCTGACGGAGAACAGATGGGCGGACGCGCACTCACTTTCATTCCGGGCGCTCACTGAATGGGTCGACTCCACCGGATTAGTCATGCAGCCCGCGCTGCATGCCGCCGCCGTAACGAAGCGGGCGGGCGATGCGCAGGAGATCAAGGCGCGCATGGATGCCCACGCCAGCGGCACGCCGACCGCGGACGCGATGCGCGCGTGGACAGATGGAGTCGTAGACGCCCTGACCGGTAGCGCCGCGGAGGCGTTGCGCGAGATTCGAATGGCGTATGAGGCGACGATTTCCCTGGGCTTCGCATTTGACGCGGCGACCATCGTGATCGACGCATTGCGTCTCTTCCCGGACGAGGCGGAGGTTCACGCTTGGGTGCC